>DASUBD010000543.1:0-10379 GCA_035763445.1 Candidatus Angelobacter sp. | reverse complement strand
GTTCCGGTGCTGGCGCGCATGGAAGAGTCGGGCGTAAAGATCGATACGGAAATGCTGAGCAAGCTTTCCGTGCACCTGGAAACGATCTGCAATGCTAAAGCGCGGGAGATTCACGAGAAAGCCGGACACACCTTCAACATCAATTCTCCCAAGCAGCTTGGCGATGTGCTTTTCAACAAGCTGAACCTGCCTAAGCCTGTGAAGTATGGGAAGGGCAAGACTATCTCCACCGCCGTGGACGTGCTGGAAGAGCTTTCTGAAGAGCATGAAGTGCCGCGCCTGGTGCTGGACTACCGCCAGCACTCCAAGCTCAAGAGCACGTACGTGGACGCGCTGCCGCTGCTGCTGAACCCGGTGACGCATCGCCTCCATACAACGTTCAATCAGACAGGAACAGCGACGGGCCGGCTCTCTTCCATCAGCCCCAACCTGCAGAACATTCCTATTCGCACCGAACTGGGACGCGAGATCCGCGCCGCGTTCATTGCCGAGCCCGGACATGCGCTGCTCTCTGCTGACTACTCGCAGATTGAGTTGAGGCTGCTGGCCCATTTCTCTGAAGACCCTTTGCTGGTGGACGCGTACCGGCGCGGAGATGACATCCACACGCTCACGGCGGCCCAGGTTTTTGGCGTGCCGCCGCTGATGATCAACGCCGAACATCGCCGTCGCGCCAAGGCAGTGAACTTTGGCATAGTCTACGGACTCTCCCCGTTCGGATTGTCACAGCAGCTTGGAATTGAGCAGAGCGAGGCCAAACAATTCATTGAGGCCTATTTCGAAAAATACAAAGGCGTCCGCACTTTCATCGATCGCGTGCTGGCAGAAACGCGTCGTGAGCAGAAGGTGAAGACGCTATTCGGACGCACGCGGCCCATTCCCGACATTAACAGCAAGAACTTCAATATGCGCGGCTTCGCGGAACGAACTGCTGTCAACACACCGCTGCAAGGCACTGCTGCTGACCTGATCAAGCTGGCGATGATCCGGATTGACCAGGAAGTCGAGAGACGCAAGCTCAAATCACGCATGCTGCTGCAGGTGCATGACGAACTGGTATTTGAAGTCCCGCATGAAGAACTGGAAGAAATGCGCAGCCTGGTTTGCGACAAGATGGAGAACGTTTACCAACTAAAGGTCCCGTTGAGGGTTGAAATTGGCGCTGGCCCGAACTGGCGGGACGTGGAATGAGTCAGCGCTGTTCTGTTCCCGCGCGCATGGATGCTTCCGCCAGGAGTCTCCGCTCGCGAATGGAACGGATGCGGCGGGTGCGGAGGTATGGCGTGACGAATGTGCGGAAAGCAGTCTTGCCAACCGTCCACAGCAGGAACGGAATGCCGACGATGATAAAGATGTATCCGAGAGTGGCGGCGGCCCAGACGGCAAAGCGAATCAAAGGTTCAACGATCTGCCCGGAAAGAGGAGAGAGGAGCGTAGCACCAACTGCCACCAGAAAAGCGATACCAATCCGGCGGGTCCAGACATGGAATGAAGCGTCCACGGCTGGACTATCTCACAGAGTTGGGCGCCTTTCAAGAAGGGCCGGCGCCGATGGCTTTCTGAATAGCACCGGCGATTTCACCCGCGATGCGATGGACCGCTTCTTCCGTGGCCGCTTCCACCATCACACGCGCCAGAGTTTCCGTGCCGGAGTAACGCACGTTGACACGACCGTTGCCGTTGAGTTCGCTGGTAGCCCTCTGAATTGCGGCGGAGACTTCAGGGATCTGATCGAGCGGAAGCTTCTCACGAACTTTGACATTCTTGATGGTCTGGGGGAAAACTTTGAGTCCCGCCACCAGTTGGCGCAAGGGCTTGCCGCTGCGCGAGACAATCTGCAGCACGCGCAGAGAGGTGAGCAGACCGTCACCTGTTGTGGCTTCGCGAGAGAGAATGATGTGGCCGGACTGCTCGCCTCCCAGTACGGCGCCGGACTTCTGCATTTCCTCAAGCACGTACTTATCACCTACGGGCGCACGCAACATCTTTATGCCCGAATCACGCAGAGCAATCTCCAGTCCCATGTTGGACATGGTGGTTGCAACAACAGTATCTTGCGCAAGCTCGCCGCGGCTCTTGAGTTCCCGGGCCAGCAGCAGCATGATGGCATCACCGTCCACCACGTTTCCCTGGTGATCGGAGAAAAGCGCGCGATCAGCATCGCCGTCAAAGCAGATGCCGATATCAGCTTTGGAGGAGACGACTTCCCTGCTCACTACTTCCGGATTCAGGGCGCCGCAGTTTTCATTGATGTTGCGGCCGTCGGGCGAGCTGTGAGTGTAGCGGGCATCAATCCCAACCTGCGTGAATACTTCAGGCGCAATGGCGCTTGCCGCCCCGTTGGCGCAATCAATGACAGCGCGAATGTGGCCAAGACCGGAAACCTCATGCGCCAGCCAGTCAACATAAGCAGAATGCAGGCTCAGGTTGGCGATCAGCGGCTGTTCGCGAATGACTTCCGGTTCGGGCGCGTTCAACAAAGCGAATATCTCGGTCTCAATTTGCAGCTCAGTAGAGTCAGGCAGTTTGTAGCCGTCTGGACCAAAGAGCTTGATTCCGTTGTCCTGCCAGGGATTGTGCGAGGCGGAAATCACAATGCCCGCGGAAAAGCCATGCGTGTGAGTGAGGTGCGCAATGCCAGGGGTGGTGATAACGCCGGCGCTTTCCACTTCCACTCCCGAGGCCGCGAGGCCTCCGGCGAGCACCGCGGTAATCCAGGAACTGGACTCGCGCGTGTCCTGGCCGATGACAACACGGCGCGGCCCGGCCGGAAGATGATGCCCGACAGCACGGCCAATAGCGAAGATCGTCTTGTGGTCGAGGGGATACTCGCCGGCAACGCCGCGGATTCCATCAGTACCAAAAAGCTTTCTCAAACGTGCTCCTCACGTCTTTTTATCACAGGGGCAGATTGCTTATCCATGGCAATGGGGAGAACTAAGGAACAGAAATTTCTTACGAATCAGGGGCAGTTTCTTTCACTTCTGCTGAGAGGCTGCCCCGCGATACGCGAGCTGAAATCCGGTCTCCGGGCAGGAGCTGACTTGCGTTCTTCACCAGATTGCCCTGAGCGTCAAAGACAAGCGCGTAACCACGGTCCAGAATTTTCACCGGTGACAAAGCTTCAAGCTGCACTGAGAATTGCTGCAGCCGGGCACGATGGTGCGCCAGCCGGGCCTGCATGGCGCGATGCAATGTATCCGTTCCGGCGTCTAGCTTGGTCCGCGTCATGGCCAGCGATCGATGGAAATCAAAATGCCGCACGCGGGCGGAGGCGATTTCAAGCCGGCGGCGATACTCACGCAGGCTTTCACCAAATCCACCGGCCAGGCGAAAGACCAGTTCATCAAGGCGCTGTGCGCGACGGCCAAGCAAATCCTGAATGCGGGAGAAGGCTCCATGCTGCGCCAGCTCAATAAGACGGTTTCGGGCCATCAGCAAGTTGTAGCGCGTAGCCCGCTCAAGCCGCCGGTGCAGATGCGCAACATGTTCGGCGAGCTTGTGCTTGGACTCGATGACCAGTTCCGCTGCAGCCGAAGGTGTGGGTGCGCGCAGGTCAGCGACGAAATCACAGATGGTGAAATCTGTCTCATGTCCCACTGCGGAAATCACCGGCAGGGCAGAGCCGGCGATGACGCGAGCCAAACCCTCGTCGTTGAACGCGGCCAGATCTTCAAGCGAGCCGCCGCCGCGCGCAATGATAACCACGTCAACGCTCTTGGTGCGATTGAAGTATCTGAGACCGGACGCAACTTCGCTGGAAGCAGATTCGCCCTGCACCTGCGCGGGATAGATCACGATCCCGACACTTTCATGTCTGCGGCCAAGGATGTTGAGCATATCCTGCAGAGCGGCCCCGCCGCGCGACGTGATGATACCGATTCGTCGCGGCAGTTGCGGAATCGGCTTTTTCCCCGCTTGGTCGAAGAGGCCTTCTGCCGCAAGCTTCTTCTTCAGCTGCTCAAACGCGAGTTGCAATGCTCCCGCGCCGAGCGGTTCAAGGAATTCCGCGGAAAGCTGCAATTCGCCCCGCGCGTCGTAGATAGTCACACGACCGCGCGCGATGATCTGCATCCCGTTATCAGGACGAAATCGCAGCAGACGAGCCTGGCTGCGGAACATCACCACGCGGAGCTGGGCGTCGCCATCCTTCAGAGTGAAATACAGATGGCCGGATTCGGCGGGACGGAAGTTGGAAATTTCTCCTTCAACCCAGACGTCCGTGTATCCGCGTTCGACGGTAGTGCGAACCGCGCTGACCAGATCAGCAACGCGCCAGATTCGGCGCGTGGGCGCCTGCTCGAAAGTGAATCCGAGTTGGCCTTCAGAGGACACTAGCGCAAGTTTAACAGGCGCATGCTAGCGCTGGCCGCGGCTGAAAAGCCAAGCGATGAGAGAAAGGATGATACTCAGAATGATGGAGGTGGCAAGTGGAAAGTAGAAAACAGAGTTCTTGCCGCGAACAACAAAGTCGCCCGGCAGCCTGCCGAGAGGCAGGTGATAGCGGCCCGCGACCAGAAGCACAGCGCCGATGACAATAATGATTCCGCCCAGAAGAAGCAGCAGCTTACCGAGATCAGCCATCAAGCACTATTGTAACTGCCAAAAAAATGCTGGCCGCGTATTCTGCGCCAACCGCCTGGGACAAAGATCCCTTCCCTCAGGGCGTGTGCATTCATCCGCGGCCAGATTCAGAGCTGCTATTTCCAGTACTGATCGCGCAACTCAGTTTGCCTGCTCACCAGCGGAATTTCTGCTCCGTCGATGAACACATGCTTCACATCGGTTTTGACGTCCAGCGGATCGCCATTCGCAACCACTACATTCCCGACTTTCCCCACATCAAGCGAGCCCAGGTCCTTGTCGACACCCCACATCTGCGCCGGATTAAGTGTGATCGCCTTGAGGGCTTCATCATGCGCAAGTCCAAAAGCCGTAGCGTATCCAGCGGCATAAGGGAGGTTGCGCGAATTATGGGAATCGTAGGAGGCAAAGGCAATCTTGATGCCTCGCTTTGCCATCTCCGCGGGCAGCCTGTAGACGGCATCGTAGCGCTCGTCCTGTTTAGGCTGCTCGTAGATTGGACCTACGATCACCGGGAATCCGCTGGCTGCAACCTGGTTCAGCACCTCCGATGCGTGCGTCAGATGGTTGAGAATCACCTTGAGGTGGAATTCCCTGGCAAGGCCCATCGCGGTCAGCACATCATTGGCCTCTTCCGCTGCCAGCACAACAGGTTTCTGGCCGCGCAGGTACGGGAGCAGAGCTTCAAGTTTCAGGTCACGCTTGGGTGGCGCTCCTGCTTTATCAGGATCGGCCGATTTCTTCTTCTCGTACGCCGCCTGCTTCTGCTCGTAATCCTTGGCATCAATGAACGTTTGCCGAAGCTGCGCTGCCATTCCCATACGAGTGAATGGATACTTGGCCTGCTCAAAGCTCTGGTTGCGGCGTTGCGACCCGGTGAAATTCAGCGGCATGGCGATGTCACGCACCAGCAGCATCTCATCAGCGGATTTACCGGCAAGCTGGATAAACGAGTCCTGGCCGGGCAACGTATCTTCACTTCCCGGAGCCACAATCGCATTGGTAACGCCGTTCATGCGAGTTACGGGAATGGCCGTGGTTTCCGCATGGAACGCATCATAGACGTGCATGTTGGGCATGATTTCATCACTCATTTCAATGAAATCATCAGTCATCTGCACGGCCGGAATTTCAGTGAGCCCCAGCCGCGTTTCAGAGTCAATCAACCCGGGATAAACCGTCATCCCGGAAACATCAATTACCTTGGCGCCTTTCGGAATTGCCGTGTTCGCGCCCCCGACTGCGGTGATGCGGCCTTTCTCCATCACCAGTACGCCGTTTTCAATCACGCCGTGCGAGATCGTCAACAATTTGCCGCCGCGCAGCGCAATCACGTCATTCGAAGTAGCAGTGGTGGAAGCCGCGGCCGCCTTGTGGTGGCCCTTTGGCTGCGCCATAGTGCAGCTCACGAGTGCGAGGACAAGAATGAGTCTTTTCAGCATGACTATTCCACCTCCTTCGCGTGCGTCAGTCCCAGTCCAGGCAGTGAACGATCAAAGAACAAATCGCCATCGATGAATACCTCGTCCACCAGAGCGGTGGAAGCCAGCGGATAGCTGTTCCAGATCGTGATGTCGGCATCCTTGCCCACATCCAGCGAGCCCACGCGGGTGTCGACCCCGATGATCCAGGCCGGATTGAGGGTAATCATTTTCAGCGCATCATCTTCACTGATGCTTCCATAATGCATGATCTTGCCTGCTTCCTGGTTCAGGCGGCGAGTCACGTCCTCAGAGTCGCTCTTCAACGCCACGCGTACTCCGTTGTGCAGCGCAATCGCTGCATTCCAGGGAATTCCGTCGTAAGCTTCCACCTTGAATCCCCACCAATCCGGCCACGTGGCAATCGCCACACCGTTAGCGGCAATCTTGTCCGCAACCTTGTAAGCTTCCAGCGCATGATGGAAGGCCCGAATTTTGTATCCAAACTCCTTCGCCATGGCCATTTCCGTCAGGAACTCATCCGCGCGATAGCAGTGGATTTGCACCAGCAGCTTGCCGCGAAGAATATCTGCCAGCGCGTCCAGTTTCAGGTCTCTCTTCGGCGGCGTTGCATCTTTGTCGCCCTTTTTGACTTTGGCTTGATAGTCATCCCACGACCGCATGTACTCACGCGCTTCCACAAAGGAGGAGCGCATTACCTCAAAGTTGCCCATACGCGTGGAAGGCAACTGGTGGCGTGAACCATAAACGCGTTTTGGATTTTCACCGCTGGCGAACTTGATCGATTGCGGCGCACCGGGAAAGAGCAACTGATCGCGGCCAAGCCCGTACTTATGCTTGATCACAATCGCCTGCCCGCCAATCATGTTGGCCGACCCATGCAGCAGCAGTGAAGTTGTCACCCCACCTGCCAGCGCGTGATAGATTTTGCGGTCGTCATAGTCAAACGCGTCCTTCATCATCATCTGCGGCGTGATCGGGCTGGTGGCTTCGTTCACATCATCATCCAAAGCGATGTGCGAGTGGCAATCGATAATCCCGGGCATTACCCATTTACCGCTGGCATCAATCACCTTGGCGTTCGCGGGTGCATTCACCGTTTTGCCGATGGCCGCAATTTTTCCGTTGTGAATATAGATACTGCCATTCTCAATGCGCCCATGCGTTACCGTGAGCAGCGTGGCGCCTTTGATGACCACATCGTTATGAAATACCGGCTGTCCGCTCTGCGTTGTTTCCGTGGACGACTCATTCTCCGGATTGGCTTCAGTTCCCGGCGTTTGCTTTTCCGGGCTCTGAGGATTTTTTGAAGCAGGCGATGGCTTCTGCTGTGTGGATTGTGGCTGCTGAGCTATGACCAGACTGCTCAGAGCCAGCAACGCCACAAGCGCCATCACCCAGTGGAAATAAGGGCGACGCAACATGTGAGGGGCTCCTTTGAGGATTGAGGAACTCGCGATTCTATGGTCGGTGATGAGCAGAGTCAATGAAACTCTGTTAAGACAGCTCACGCGTTCGTGAAGTATTGAGAGTTAGACCGGAGGTGAAAGAAAAGGTCACTCAAAAATGAGAAGTTCGCTTCCAGTATCATCTCTTGCATGAGAGCTGTGGTGCAGAGAGTCAGCCGATGTCGAGTGCAGGTGGATGGCGAAGTGGTGGGTCAGATCGGCCGCGGACTTCTGGTCCTCTTAGGAGTCGGCAAAGCCGATAATGAAAGCGCCGCCAATTATCTGGTAGAAAAGATCCTGGGCCTCCGCATCTTTGAAGACGACCAGGAAAAGATGAATCTTTCTATCCAGGATAAATCTGGCGAGATGCTGGTGGTGTCACAGTTCACTCTTTTCGGCGACGTGCGGCGAGGCAGGCGTCCATCCTTTGATGGAGCAGCCAGGCCGGAAGAGGCGAACCACCTCTATGAGTACTTCGTAACCAAAGTTCGTGAGGCAGGCATTCGTTGTGAAACCGGCCGCTTTCAGGCCATGATGGACGTGGAGCTGGTGAATCAAGGTCCCGTCACAATCCTGCTCGATTCGGAAAAAGCCTTCTGAATTGCGGGAGCAGAAGGAGATACAACGTGCTATTGCTCCTCATTATCGAAACGGAAACCTGGCTCTGGACGGGAGTTCTGCTACTGCTGTTGGTTGCCGGATTCGCTTTTCTTGACCGTCTGCTGCGCAAAGGTGTGTATGACGAAAATACTGCCGGTCGCGGACACCGGGCCGGCGCTGCTCTTTCCGAATTGCAAACCCTCTTCAATCCAGCCCACAAGCACGTGCGTGAAGAACGAGAGCAACGGCGGGTGGAGCACGATGATTCGGGCGCGCCACCCAAACCCTGACCGTTCTTGCTCCTCTTTCGGTTTGTCTCAGCAGAGCTGTTTCCGATACACTTCCGCAACGAGGGCACCTTATGCTTAATCGCTCATTGATCGCTCTCTTCGTCCTGCTTGCCTCCTCTGCTTTTCCCCAGGCCCGTCCTGGCCCTGATGACACCACTAAACTCCTGCAGGTTCTGGCGGATGCTCCCGGCCCCCCCGGCTTTGAGGAGCCTGTCCGCAAGATCATGGTGGAACGAATGACGCCTCTCGCCGGCAGGATCACTTATGACGGCTTGGGCTCCGTGATTGCCGTTCAGGGAACCACGGGGCCCCGCATCATGGTGGACGCACACATGGACGAGCTTGGTGGAGTTATCCGGCGTGTGTCAGCTGATGGTTATCTCACCATGCAGATGCTCGGCGGATGGTTTGATCAGGCCCTGGTCGACCAGCGCTGGACCATCATTGGCTCCAAAGGGCCGGTTCACGCCGTCACAGGCATTCGCGACATTCACATTGTCCCTGCAGATGAGCGTAATAAAGTTTTCCCTCGCGAGTCACTCTTTCTTGATGTGGGAGCCAAAAGCGCAGCGGAAGTTGCCGCTATGGGCCTTGAGCCCGGTGATCCGGTCGCGCCAGATGCTCCTTTTGAGGTGCTGAACGGAACACAGAACTATCTTGGCAAAGGCTGGGACGATCGGGTAGGGTGCGCGGTGCTCATCGCCGCCATGCAGAAGCTCGCGCACGCTACTCATCCCAACCAGATTTTTTGGGTTGCAACCGTGCAGGAAGAAGTGGGACTGCGTGGGGCGCACACTGCCAGCGACGTGGTTAAACCGGAGATCGGCATTGCCATTGAAGGTGGCGTGACGCGTGATTCTCCCGGAGTCCGTCCGGAAGACGCGCAGGAGTTGCTCGGAGGCGGACCTGCCGTCTTCCTGTACGATGCCAGCGAACTGCCCAACCGCAAATTTGTTGCTCTCATCAAGCAAGTAGCAAAACAGAAGAGCATCCCCCTGCAGACCGATTTGATTCAGGGCTACGGGGATGATTCCGCTGAAATGCAAAAGAGCAACGGCGGCGCACCAACAGTGAACCTCGTGGTTCCTGTGCGATACACCCATGCCCATAACGGCGTGATGAACCGTGGCGACTTCGACAAAATGGTGGACCTGGTGGTCGCGATTCTGCAGTCACTGGATGCCAAAAACGTGGCCGCGCTGCGCGATTTTGCACCCGAATAGATACAGTGTCATGCGCATTGGATCAAATTCGTCGATTCAGTACGACCTGCGGGTGCGATCCCGAACCGCCTCGTAGACTTGGCTAATTCCAGTCGCGCAGCGACGTCATAACCTGTAGCCGGGGACGGAAGTCTCCGGTTAGATGCAAAAGCTGTGCGAGTCCCGGAGGGACGACACAACCCAATAGTTCATTGGCGTTGATTCGCGGCTAAGAGCACGGCATCAGCCACCTTCAACGCCTCCACCGCCGGTTTAACATCGTGCACACGAACCATGTGCGCGCCCGCCAGCGCAGACGCTACAACCGTCGCGACCGTGCCGTAAAGCCGCTCCTCAGGTGCGGCGTCCCTGCCCTCGCGGGAAAGCGTACGGCCAATGAATGACTTGCGCGAAGTCCCTGATAACACGGGAAATCGGAGGTCGTGAAACTCGGCCAGACGTGACAACAGCGGAATATTTTCATCGAAGCGTTTGCCAAAGCCGAATCCCGGATCAATCATCAGGCGCTCGCGAGCGATTCCCGCTCCAACTGCAGATGACGCCCACGCAGTCAATTCACTTTTGACTTCCTTCACAATATCCGGCGAAGGCGCTTGCGTCTTCCACTCTTCCGGGAGACCGCGGCTGTGCATCAGAATCACTCCGCAACTTGATTGATGCAGCGTTGCCCCCATTTGGGGATCCCAGCGAAGCGCGCTGACATCATTAATGATCTCAGCCCCCGCCTCCAGTGCTGCCCGCGCAACTTCAGCTTTATAGGTGTCCACGGAAACAATGGTGCCGGGCCGTTCC
>DASUBD010000542.1:0-6517 GCA_035763445.1 Candidatus Angelobacter sp. | reverse complement strand
GGAGCAACATTGTGAAGAGCGGCACGGCAACACTGGTGTTTCACCCGCCGATTGATCCAAAGCAGTTTTCTACCAGAGAAGAGCTGATGGAGGCAGTGCGCCAGGCCATCAATAGCGCACTGCCCGCCGAGCGCAGATAGCTCTTTGCCGCGAATTACGCGAATAAATACGAATCAACCAAATCACCTTCTTTCGCGTTGATTCGCGGCTAGTTTGTCTTTAACTCACACTACCTTCATCTCTTCCCTCAACTGTCCTGAGAACAGGGTTTTGGGGATCATGGCGTGCACGCCGCGGACTATGTCCACAACCTGAGTGACGCGGAAGCTTGCAGCAATGCTGCAGAGGCCGTAAGCATCCAGTTCACTGATTTTGGCGCGCGAAGAAACAAACTTGACGGCATTACGCGCGGCCATTTGCATGGCATTGTTCAAATCTTTATCCAGGCCAAGCATGATCCAGTGGGTGGAAGTCTCTGCAATGGGCCAGGCAAAGTTCTTCTGCTTGTGCAGGAAAACCTGAATTCGCATCTCTTTCATGCGGGTCTCCAGAGCACAGAGACAGACTTCTCCATCGCCCTGAACCGCATGCGAATCGCCGGTGTAGATGAGCGCACCTGCTTTCCATACCGGAATGAACATGGTTGAGCCTTCCGCCATTTCGCGAAGGTCAGTATTACCGGCGTGCGGGCCGGGGGGCACGGAGCTTGTCACACCCGGGCTGAGCGGCGGGAAGTAACCGTCAGGCGGCGCCAGTCCGAGCGTGCCCTGAAACGGTTGCAACGGAACATGGATGTTGGGCGCAAACTCCGCGCTCATCTTTTTGAAGTTGAGGTCCATATACTTGACCTGCCCCTGGGAAAAATCGGAGGGGAGCAGTCCGGTGCCAAGGGCGCCTGGATTGTTGAAGACGGCTCCCCAGCTATCGGGTTGGAGACGCTTGTAGCGAACCTCCAGCACGTCTCCGGGTTCGGCCCCCTTCACAGCCACCGGCCCAATGATGGAGTGCGGCCCTTTGCCCGGATTGTCCTTTCTCCACTGGGCCAACTTATCCACAGAAACACCCGGCTCCATCTGGTTGAGAAAGTGCGACCAGGTATTGGGATAGCTGATGGTATCGCCTGAATCGATTGTGACGATGGGCTGGAGATTGGTGTCATACACGCCGAGATGAACGGTGTCTTTGTTAGATTCGACAACGTGTACGCGGCCTTCATCTTCTTTTTTTGCACCGCCCGCCTTCGCGGCCTTTTTTTGCGTGGAAGGCTCTCCATCAGCACCCATCGCATAGGCCAGCCTGCCGAACCAAGGCCCGACCGCGGCGAGAGCGCCCATAAAGGTGCTGGCGCGCAGAAGTGTGCGACGGCCGCGGCCGCGGGCCGTCAGGTAGCCGTCAAAGTTTTCCTGATTGATCTCATCCATGTGCAACAGGCGATCAGAGGTGCGGCAAGTTACGGCTGCATCCTTAATATCTTCACGAGTAATTCCCGTTCCCTTTTCGTCGCCGCAGCCGAACAGGTTTCCGCAATCGTGGTGGTGATGGGTTGGAAGTTGGTCTTGATCGTGCGCAGAGTGATCCGACATCGCTTTCCTCCTGGTGAAGTCGCGGATTGGACTCCCGGCATAAAAAAACTTTGGCCCCAGAATTCGCGGCGAATTTTACTCTCAAAACAGAGTGGTTGGACAATAAAAGGATTGGAGGGAAAGTTACGCCGACTATGGTTGTGAGACGTTGCTCTGAGCAGATGCTGCACTCTGGGTCAATTGGACCGTAACTGAGCCTTCATCATTCTTGTGCAATGCAGGGCCGGTGTAGGTGTGGTTATGGCCGTCAGCGTCAGTAAATTGGATATTCAACGGGCCCGTGCCGAGAAGCTTGATGGGGTACTGGTACGTTGCTCCGGGCTCAAGCTTGTCTACGCCAAAGGTCGCCGTGGGATAGTCCACAACGATGATGGAGAGCGGCTTCTGGCTGGTGTTGATGAGCTTTACGTTAACCACGCGGGAGCGGCAGCCCACAAGCACAAGGAATGTAAAAATCAGGATTGTACGGAGGACTGTGTTCATTTTTTTTCAATCACCCGCGCGCTCAGCACAACACCGTTGCGATTGTCGTGCAGTTTCAACGGAAAGACCAGGATGTTCCAGTTCCAGCGACGATGCTTCTTGCTGGGAAGGTGGGGCAGTCCGCGAAAGCTGCGGTCCACGTAGGTCTCGCGGGTATCGGCAACGGTGCGGATGATGTCCTTCCACTCGCCACCCAGTTCAGGAAACTCCTCAAAGCGGTTCTTGCTGATAAACCATGTCCGTTTCTTATCGTAAAGGCGGGCGAAATATTCGTTGACGTACTGCCAATTGCCGTCGCGATCGAGCACTTCCAGGACCACATCATCTCCCATGGCCATAGCGATGCGTGAGTAGAAAAAGTCACGAGCGTCCACAACCACTGGTTTGCCGCGGCGCTTGGCTTCAAATGAACGCAGCGCACCCAGCAGATCGTCCACGGAGCTGTAGCCCTTGAGCAGGTGCATGTCTTCCACGCCGCCGAATTTGCGCTCCAGGGTTGCGGACAGAATGATGATTGGCACCTCAGGGCGTTTGTCACGCAAGGACTGCGCGACTTCCGTGCCAAATTTTCCCGCGCCGAGGTGATAGTCGAGAACGGCAATATCAATCTTCTCGAGATAGCTTTCAGCTTCCTCAACCGAGGCCGAGGTCACAGCCTCATATCCGTGGCTGCGAAGGATGGCAGCCCGCAAAATAAGATTGTCATGGCGGTCATCGAGTAAAAGGACACGGATGGGCTTCTTGCCTTCGGTTTTGCTGCCGTCCATCAGCCCTGGTCCTTTTTCTGCCTGCTGGTCAGCTCGCGCACTGCGCGAGCAAGCTCAGGCAAGCGATTAAAGACTGCTACGCTGCGAAGCCACTGTTTGTTGTCGAAACCCGGAAAGCCGCTGATCACTGACCCGGCGGGGATATCACCATGCGTTCCGCTCTGAGCGGTAACAACAACGCCGTCACCCAGCTTGCAGTGACCGGCTACTCCGGCCTGCCCGGCCAGAATCACATTTTTGCCAAGCTCGGTTGAACCGGCAAGGCCAACCTGGGCGCAGAGCAAAGAATTTTCTCCAACGATGCAGTTATGCCCGACCTGAACAAGATTATCGATCTTAGTATTGCGCCCGATACGGGTTTCGCCCATGCTGCCGCGGTCGACACATGAGTTCGCCTGAATTTCAACATTGTCCTCAATCACGACTTTGCCGGATTGCGGGACCTTATGCCAGTTTCCCTGGTCGTCTTTGGCAAATCCAAAACCATCACTTCCGATTACAACTCCGTTGTGCAACAGCACATTGTTGCCGATTTCACAGTGCTCGCGAACCGAGACCTGTGCGTGGGCAAAAAAGTTGTTGCCAATAGTTACACCACGGTAGATCACCACGTGGGAGAGAAGCGTGCAATTGTCGCCGATGGTCACGTCGCGATCGACCACCACGTAAGGACCAATCGATGCGTTGGCTCCGATGCGGGCAGAGGAATCAATCACGGCCGTGGGATGGATACCGGCCGGGTACTGCGGAGGGCGGTGGAACAACTCCGCGGCCCGGGCATAAGCAAAATGCGGGTTGCGCGTGCGCAGAAGGGTTTTTTCGATGGCAGGAAATTTTTCATCCACAATAATGGCTGAAGCCTGGGTAATCCGGGCGGCAGGAGCATACTTTGGATTGGCAATAAACGTGACCGTTCCGGGCACGGCGGACTCAATGGGAGCCACGCTCGTCACCTCGACGTCCACGTCGGCGGGTTCCAATCCAGCACCAAGTTTTTCGGCAAGTTCCTTCAGCTTCATTGGCAATCCTGCGCATAACCGAACCCGTGATTGTAATTTGTATACGGGGAAGTGTCAGGGCCAAAAGGTCATTGTTCGGTGAAGAGGCGTTCCTGGCCAACATCTTCCGGTTTGGCGACTTTGCGGCGGGCATCAGGACGCCCGATCACAGCAAGAACGTTCATTTCCTCCAGGGCGCTCTTGGGCACAAATACACGCTGCACATTACCGCGCGTGTCAGGAGGGGTAATGAGATACCCGTCCGGAGAAAGCTGTACCAGGTCATTGGGCATCATGCCCTCAAGGATGTCATTGTCGGCAAACTTGAGGCGCACCCAAAGTCCCTCCGTGCGCGGGCGGGTGGTAAAGGTTTTGCGCCCCGGGGTGGCTGGATCATTGAAATCGCGAACGAAGTCCATGCTCTTGATTTCATTCAGGTCAATCAGAACCACCTTGCCTGACTGGTTCAGAAGCTCAAGCTTGCCCTCAACAATGAACTTGGGGGAGACGTATCCGCGTAACGAATCTCGTCCGGCTTTGCGAACAATGACCTTTTTGTGTGTAGACGGCATGTTCCAAGCACTGATTCTCGCATGATTGGCAGGCATCAAAGATGCCACCTCGGTTGGAATGCGGCAGGGTAGCCAAAAGGTTAACGTTTATGATATTGTTTCGGGTTTGTGCAGGTTCCTGCTGTAGCCGTCTAAGTCTTGTATAAAGTGCAACTTACGAAGAACCAGGAGGAGGGTTGGCCAGTTTGGGAGATTCCCAGGCGGGCTGAAGTGTGTCCGTAAGCTGATGCCAGATTTCATTTACCTGATGGAGACCCGGCTTACACCGGACCAGCAGCGTGCTCTTGCGCTGGTCACGGAGGTGGCGCGCGCCCACGAAATGAACGTGTTTCTAACCGGCGGCGCGGTGCGTGACATCATCAGCGGCTTTATCATCCGCGACCTGGATTTCTCGGTCCAGGGCAATGCGCTGAAGCTGCAAAAGGAATTCGAAAAGTCTGGGGCCGTAGTGGAAGGCACGGACGAAAATACGCGCTCGCTGATGCTGCTGCTGCCCGGCAACGTGCGGGCGGAGGTCACAAGCACGCGATCAGAGCGGTATGAGAAACCCGGCAAGCCGCCCGAGATCACTCCCGGCACCATTTATGACGACATGCGGCGGCGCGATTTCACTGTGAACGCCATGGCGCTCTCGCTCAATCCGGGATCGCGCGGCCTGCTCACCGATCCGTTCAATGGAATGGCGGACATTGAAGCCAAGGTGCTGCGAATCTTACAGAACTATGCCTTCTATGAAGACCCCTCGCGGCTGATACGGGCCACGCGCCTGATCACCCGCTTCCATTGGACTCTGGAAGAGCGTACCCAGGCCCGTTACGATGCTGCCAAAGAGAACAACTACATCGAGAACATCGCAGACCGGCCCATGGGCCATGAAATTGAACAGCTGTCCCATGAAGACCAGCCGATCGAGGTCCTGAAAGCATTGGAAAAAGAAGGCTGGCTCAAGGTGCTTGTCCCGCATCTTTCGGTGGCAAAGGTTGATGCCGCCGGACTGAACCAGATGGCCAAGGTAAAGCAGCAGCTTCAGGATCTGGGACTGAACCCGGATGCCAGCCCCATTGTGATGTATTACCTGACCAAGAAGCTGGGAGACAAAGACATTTCAGCCATGCAGCGCCAGATCCCAAGCAAGGGATTTGTAGAACGCTGGCGCAATCTGGAAGACGATGCCAAAGATTTTGCCAAGCGCCTGATGGCGAAAGACCTGGTAACTCCATCCGCAACGTGGAAGTTCCTGATGGGAAGCCGTCCCGAAACGGTACTGTTCACGGCGATCACGTCTCGTCCGGCGGCTGTGGAGCAAAAGCTTAAGAATTTCCTCACCAAATGGCCGCTGCTCAAACAGAAACTGCCTTTTCCGGAAATGCCGGAGATGCGCATTACGCCGGAGCTTCCGGACTACAAGAAGATCATGGAAGAAGCTTTCCTTTTGCTGCTGGACGGAAAGCTGCGTAGTCATAATGAGATAGTGAAGTTCCTCACTCCGTACTCTCCGCCGGAGCCGCCGCCACCACCGCCGCCTCCGCGTCGCGGGCGGGCCGCGAAGAAGGAGGCTGCTCCTGTCCTTGGACCTGATGGTCAGCCCCTGCCAGTGGCGCCGAAAAAGAGAGGACGCAAGCCCAAGAATGCTGTGGCTGCCGCTGCTCCTGGTACAGCCCCGGCGAGCGATTCTGTGGCGGCTCCAGCTCCTGCTGCAGCTGCAAAGCCCGCAGTAAAAGGGACAGCCGCGCCTGTGCCAGCAGCGGCTGCAAGTACTGCTCCTGCAAAAACAACACCGGCAAAACCCGCCGCCCAAAAAGAAAAGCCCACAGCCGCGAAAGCCAGCAGCAAGAAAGCTGCGCCTGCCAAGCCACAAAAAAAGACTGCGAAAAAAGTTGAACCGAAAAAAGGCAAGCGCAAGTAAAAGCTTTTTAATTCAATCCACATTTCAAATGGAATTTGCAGCAGCCTATATTTCCGCTGCACGCGACGGCTCTAATAGGTAAAGGCACCAAAGAGCAGAATCGTGTCGAGTAACTTCCCATCACGTGTACAAAACCGCCATAGATTGATTGAGGCCTATTGCCCATCCTGCGGCACGTTCATCGCTGCCAGTCCTAACGAAAAAATCC
>DASUBD010000541.1:0-6103 GCA_035763445.1 Candidatus Angelobacter sp. | reverse complement strand
CCGCAAATTGAAATCCGGAGAGTACCGGCTGTATTCGCGGAAGAAGAATCCAAAGACAGGAAAGCGCCGGAACCTGGGGACGTTTTCTTCTCTGGCCAAGGCCAGAGAACACGAACGGGCGGTACAGTTCTTCAAGCGGCATTAAAGGAGCAATCATGGCAAGAGCAAAACAGAAGGCGGCGGCGCGCCGCAACATCAAGAAAGCTGCTGCGGCAGCGAAACGGAAACGGACCATTGCACATCTTCCAAAATCCACGCGGACGGCATTGGGCAAGCAGGCGGCGAAAGTTGCGCGTGAGAAACGGGCGGCTTAAGCAGTCAGGTAGTCGCGTTCGGCAGCGCGGATTTGCCGATAACGGCGGAAAGCGGCACGTTCGTCTTCAAGCCGAAGGAATGTGCGCACGGTTGATCCGCGAAAGGTATGCGCCAGCATGGAAAGGCCGTGGCGCAATACGAATCCGGGGCTGCGGCGCAACGCAATTGGGAAATGAGCCAGTTTCATCCAGCGCTCCTTGCGCCAGCGCAGGAACTCGATTTCTTCCGGGTCCAGCTGTTCAGAGCGGACGACCGCCGTGGTTCCGTCATATTCTTCTACTCGCGTGTTGACCAGCAGGTTGCGGCGGATGAAATCGTCAGTCATCGGCGTGCCGGGATAAGGGGTTGGGTGCTGGATGTAGGGCCAGTCAACATAGCGTCGGGCAAAATCGAGATTGGCTTCAATGGATTCACGGCTGTCATTGGGATTGCCAACGATGAGACCTCCCACAACGTAAATCTTGTTGCGGTGCAGATAGTCGATTGCCTGCAGTGTGGCATTGCCGGTGCTGCGTCCATCTTCACGCGCGCGATTTTTGGCGCTGGCGCGCAGAAATTCGAGATCATCTTCCAGGATATTCTCGATTCCCAGAAAAACGTATTTGAAGCCGGCCTGCCGCATGAGCGGCGCAAGGGTTGCGCCATGATTGGCGATGGCGGAGGTCATGCCCTGGATGATGTATTCCAGACGGTTCAGGCGCGCGTCAATAATTGCCTGGCAAAGCGCCTCAAAACGATGAATATTGAGCGTGATGTTGTCATCCACCAGAAAAATTGATTTCGCACCATGGCTGCTCGCGTCACGGATATCAGCGAGAACGCGATCGAAACTGTATGTGTGAAAATTGCGGCCGCGCATGGCGATGATGGAACAGAAACTGCAGTCAAAGGTGCAGCCGCGCGACGTCTCCACGACGTCCACTGGGTGGCCGAGCATGGTGTAGCCGCTGAGCACGCGGGCGTTGCGTTGCGGCAGTCTTATTTCATCGCCTTCAAGACTGTGCACGGGACGGGATGGGTTGTGCGTCCAGCCTGAGGGGTTTCGCCAGGAGAGACCTGGAATCTGGTGGAGCGGGCTACCGTTCTCAATTGCACGCACCAGTTCGCGGCAGGTGAGTTCACCTTCTCCGCGGACGATGAAGTCAATACCGCAATCATCTGCCAGGTAAGGTTCGGGCGAGAGGCTGGGATCGTAACCTCCGACAACCACTTTGATATCCGGTTTGAGTGAGCGCACCAGGCGGGCGATTTTGAAGGCCGTCTTGCGCTGAAAGGTCATTACCGAGAGGCCGAGCAAATGAGGATCAACGTCACGCACCAACTTTTCGATGGTGGAACGAACGTGCTTCTGTACAAGCACGAGGTCGGCCACGGCGACATTGTGCTGTGGATCAATATTTCCAGCTAGAGAAGTGAGAGCGCCATTCGGCATGCGCACAGCCACGGTGGGCATGTGCTCAAAGGAATCCGGCATGGAAAGTAGCAGGAAGTTCATCCTGAACGCTACTCCGGAAGAAAGAGGTACTGACGCAGGATTATAACGCTGGATGATAGAATCGCGCGTTCTTTCCAGCAGCAGATGAGTAGATTGCGGCAATCCATGGGCCTGGTCCACGCGACCGCGATGGTCGTGGGAATCATTCTGGGCGCTTCCATCTTTATCCAGCCTTCTGAGATCACACGGCTTGTTCCAAGCACCTCTGGAGTTCTGCTGGTGTGGCTGGCTGCGGGCGTGCTCACGCTTTCTGGCGCTCTGGTGTGCGCGGAGCTTTCAGCCGTTTTCCCTTCCACCGGCGGCGTGTATGTGTTCCTGAAGGAAATTTTTTCTCCGGCGCTCGGCTTCCTGTGGGGTTGGGGAATGTTCTGGAGCATGCACTCCGGGATCATTGCTGCGATTGCCGTGATCCTGGGGCGCTATGCAGGCTACTTCATTCCTTTAAGCGAGTGGGGCGTCCGCGGCGTGGCGATTGCTGCTGTACTGCTGCTATCGGTCATTAATTATCTTGGAGTGAAGCCGGGCAGCGCGGTGCAGGTAGTGCTGACATCCGCCAAAGTTGTGGCAATTGTCATTTTGGTGATTGTCCTGTTTGGGTTTGGGGGAGCAGCACATCGAACGGCTGCGGCAGGAGCGGTGGCAAGCAGCGGAGTGCCGATGCGCAACTATTTGCTGGCGATTGGCGCGGGACTCTTTGCTTACGGCGGCTGGCACATGGTGACGTATGCGGCGGGTGAGACTCGCGAAGCCGGCCGAACGTTGCCACGTGCCTTGATGGCTGGAATGGTAGTAGTGACGGCGTGCTACATGCTGCTGAACGGAGCCTATCTTTACGTGATGCCCTTGAGGCAATTGGCGGAGTCGCATCGGGTGGCGAGCGATGCGGCGCAACGAACGCTGGGAGTTGGAACCGGAGGGCTCATCTCGCTTCTTGTGATCATCTCAGCCATCGGAGCGCTGAATGGGATCATCCTGGCCGGTCCGCGTGTTTACTACGCGATGGCGCAGGATGGATTGGCGTTTCGCTGGATGGGAGCGGTGGATGCACGGCGGCAGACACCGTCGCTCGCGATCGCGGCGCAGGCGGTATGGTCTTGTCTTCTGGTGGCGACCAATAGCTATCGTGAGCTGTTCAGCCGCGTGGTGTACACGGAGTGGATGTTTTTTGCGCTGCTGGCGGCGGGATTGTTCGTCTTGCGCAAACGAAACAGCTGGCGACCACGATATCTGGGCTGGACGTTTCCAGTGGCTCCCTTGTTGTTCATTGTGGCCTCGCTGGGGATTGCATTCAATCAACTCGCGGTGAATCCGCGCAACAGCGTAATGGGGCTGGGTTTGCTTCTGCTGGGTATTCCCGTATACTTTGTGTCCGCAAAGGCCCGAGAGAATCGAAAGAATGCCCATTATTGACTTCCACAATCACTACTATCCACCCGAATACATCAAGGCAATAGAACAGGGACCAAGCGCGGTCCGCATTACTTACGACGAACAGAAGAACCCGCGCCTGCACTATCCCGGCGACTACAACATTGCTGTGCGCGGACATCGCGATATCGACTACCGCATAGAGGTAATGAACGATCAGGGAATCGATACGGATGTGATCACGCTTACCACGCCGGGCACACATATTGAAGAGCCGGCAACGGCTGTGCGATTGGCCAGGCTGGTGAACGATTGCTTTGCCCGAGTGGTGAATGACAAGCGTGGACGCCTGGTTGCCCTGGCAACGCTGCCGCTGTGCGATCCCGCAGCTTCAGTAGCTGAGTTGCGCCGGGGCATGGAACAGTTGAAGTTCCCGGGGGCGATGGTGTTCAGCAATATCAATGGCGTCGCCCTGAGCGATCAGCGCTTCTGGAAGTTATATGAAGTGGCGAATGAGTTGGGCGCGATCATGCACATCCATCCTACGAACCCGGTGGGAGTGGAAGCGATGCTGGACTACTGGCTGATGCCGCTGGTGGGGTTTCTGATGGATACCACGCTGGCAGCGGCCAGCCTGGTATTCAGCGGCGTGACCGAAAGATTCCCCAACATACGCTGGGTGCTGGGACACCTGGGCGGGACCATTCCATATCTGGTGGAGCGTCTGGACCGCGGGTATGAAGCCTTCAGCGAGTGCCGCAAGAATATCAACCGGCCGCCGAGCGAATACTTGAAGCAGTTTTATTTCGATACGGTGAATTTTGATCCGGCGGCGCTGGAGTTGGCGGTGAGATTCGCAGGCGCGGAGCACATTCTGGCAGGCAGCGATTTTCCGCACCAGATCGGCAGCATTCCCAAGATGCTGGCCAGTTTGAAGGCGATGCGCGTTCCCGACGAAGACAGAAAGAAGATTTTCGGAGGGAGCGCGGCTAAACTATTGGGACTCTCAACGTGATTCGTTTTATGTCGCTCCGCCTGCGGCTCTGCTCCGGCCTACGGCAGTAAGGAGATGGGTCAGCCATCAGCTTACCCGGCACTTGCACTCGCTTCGCTCCGCTCAGCTCGTGCCGCGTACCGGGCTATTCTCAGCCGCGCCTCACGGCGCTCGGGTTTCGCAAATGACAGACGCTCGTGGCTCCCGGTTGCATTATTGAGGGCGACAGGGAGGGCTGCGGTATCGATGGAGACACGGGGAAAAGCAGCCGCACATTGAGCGCAACAATCGGGATGCACGCAGGGCTCACAGTTCACGTAGGATGTAGAAATGATGGATCCACGTGAATTCCGCCAGGCAGGACACCAGGTTGTGGACTTGCTGGCCGAGTATCTGGAGCGCATTGAGGAAAGGTCGGTGTTTCCAGATGTTGAACCGAGAACCCTGAAACAGCTCTTCGCTGAGCCGCTGCCGCAGCAGCCGGAAGCGATGGACGCAGTCCTGCGGGAGCTGAAAGAGAAACTCCTGCCTTACTGCACTCATGTCGGGCATCCGGGCTACATGGGACTGATCACGCCTTCACCCAATCCAGTGGGCGTCCTGGGCGACTTCATTGCGTCAGCACTTAACCAGAATCTGGGCGCGTACACCATTGGACCGTCCGCGGTGGCCATGGAGCGCAGAACGGTGAGATGGCTTACCGATATGGCCGGCTATGGCGAGGGCGCAGGCGGCAACCTGACCAGCGGCGGCACCATGGCAAATTTTATCGGACTGAAACTGGCGCGCGACTGGGCGTCGCGCGACCGGGCGCAGCATGACGGAATGCATGAGCGCTGGGCAGTTTATATGTCGGAAGAGCGACATGTCTCAGTCGATAAGGCGGTGGATTGCGTTGGCGCGGGAAGGTCGGCGATGCGGATCCTGCCTACGGATGCGCGATTCCGGGTCCGGTTGGATGCGTTGGAATCGGCCATCGCAGAAGACAAGAAGAACGGCATACGGCCGATGTGCATTGTGGGAATCTTTGGGACGACAAATACGGGCGCGGTGGATGACATCCGGGCGCTGAGGGCCATTGCTGACCGCGAAGGCATGTGGCTGCACGCCGATGCCGCCTACGGCGGCGGGATGCTGCTCTCGCACGAGTGGCCGATGCGCAACGAGGGCCTGGAAACAGCCGATTCCATCACCATCGACCCGCATAAATGGTTCTATGCGCCGCTGGATGCGGGCGCGATCCTGGTGAAAGACGAGCGCAGGCTGACGGTATCGTTCGGCATGAAGCCTTCCTATCTCACGGACGAGATGGATCGTGGAAACGAGCGGTACCAATATTACGTGCACGGCTTTGAGCAGTCGCGGCGATTCCGCGGGCTGAAGGTGTGGATGAGCTTCAAGCGGTACGGCGCAAAACAGATTGGTGAATGGATTGACGCCAATGTGCATCAGGCAAAGCACCTGTATGCGTTGCTGCAACGCTACCCGGATTTTGAGCCGGCGTGCGAGCCGGTGATGTCGGCGATATGCGTTCGCTATCGGGCGGGAAATCTGGACGAGGCAGAAGCCAGAAACCTGCATGCGGAAGTGGCACGCCGAGTGGAATTGGGCGGAAAGTTCTGGATTTCAACCACAGAGTTGAAAGGGAAGAGCTGGTTCCGTATTAATCCGGTGAATTTCCGTACCCGCACGGAACACATGGAGCAACTCATTGAACTGTTACAGCACGAATGTGGAGAATATGTGCGCAGAGACAAAGCAAAGGCTCACGTTGGTGGTCAGCCTCGGGCTTGAGCCGGTCTTCTGGAGGCCTTATGGATGATAGTTCAGGATCTATGAAGCTCTATGACCTGCTTACCCAGGAGATTCAAACTGCTGAAAACCAGACCTACCAGATCGTAAGCGTTGGTATTGGAGCAGTGGCGGCAATC
>DASUBD010000540.1:0-16900 GCA_035763445.1 Candidatus Angelobacter sp. | reverse complement strand
TTATAGTGTTGCCGGGGAACCTGCAACAGATCTCGTTTATGAGCGGCAGCATCACTGAGGATCTTCTCCGGAGAAAATTTCTGGAGGAGATACCACTGGAAATAACGCTCAGGATGCGGCTTATACGCCTGAGCTATGTATCTGCGAGCTTTGCCTACGATACCTGAACCAGGCAGATTGCGAGCGAGAGGCTCCACGAAATGATGGCGCAGCGGCTCAGGAACTTTTTTGTACAGATCAAAAATCTGTTCTGTGCGATATCTCTCATTGCCACCGAACAGTTCATCGCCGCCATCGCCCGCCAGCATCACTTCAATACCGTGTTGCCGCGCCAATTTCAGACAGGCATACGTGGGCAGAACAGATGCATTGCCGAAAGGTTCGTCATAAGCTGACGCAATCTTCTGGATATCGCGAAACACTTCTTCCGGCGTGAGAACCGCAATGTGATGCGCCGCCTTGAAAGCATTGGCTGCGGTCCGCGCGTACTCCAGTTCATTGAAACGTTCTTCAGAAAAGCCAATAGAAAAAGCGTTGACGGGAGCGCCCTGTTGCCGGGACAGCAATGCCAGGATCGAGCTGCTGTCAGTACCTCCGCTTAAGAAGCAGCCCAGGTGCTGTCCAGCACAATCTTCTGAATGCACGCGAACGGCATCGGCCATTCTCTCCAGCAACTCGCGGGAAAGAGCGCTGGTGGAAGAGCGGTCCGCTTCCGAGTACACCAGGTCCCAGTAGAGCCCTACGTGATAGCTGCCGTTCTTCCATTCGAGATAACAGCCTCCGGGAAGTTTTTGGATGTGGGTGAAAGCTGAATGCGGCGCAGGCACCGCGCTGAAGTTAAGAAAATCCACCACAGCCTGAGGATCGATATTTTTCTCAACCTCGCCACTGGAAAAAATGCCGCGTGGCTGGGACGCAAAGACAAGCTGCTTCTCATCGGCAAAATAGCTGAGTGGCCGGGCAGCGAAACGATCAATGGCGATAAGCATTGTCTGAGACAGCTTGTCCCAAATTGCGAGCGCAAACGCCCCTCGCAACCGGGTGAGACATTCGCGTCCGAAGCGGCTATAGAGCTTGCCGATTACTTCCGCTGCTTCGGCTGCATCATCCGTCCCCACCAGTTCAGCATCGCAGGCCACAATGAGTTCATTGGTCGACCACACGGAGGCGGTGCCTGTGTGCGATCCGGCACCAAGTTGCGTCAGGAGCTCTCTTTCCGCGAAAGAAGAAAATGGCTCTCCCATCTTCAGTGCGCTGAGCATCGCCGAAATCCTGTTGGAAAAGAGTGGCGGTGTGTTGCGGCCGACGGTAATACCTGCGATGCCCATGAATCTCCTATGCCCTGCTGAATGCTGCCTGCCGTACTGGCAGTGGATTGCCCAGCGTATACAGCCGGGTGTAGTTCTCAAGCATGCGCGCCATGCTGAACTCCTTGGTTACCTTCATCCGTCCACGCTGTCCCATCCGGAAACGAAGTTGCGGATCAACAGCCAACCGAAAGACGCGATCTGCAATGGCGTTTACGTCGCGAACGGGAACCAGGTAACCGGATTCCCCGTCATCAATCAGGTCCGGATTCGCTCCCACGTCAGTAACCACACACGGAAGCGCTGTAGCCATGGCCTCAAGCAGCGTGTTCGACATGCCTTCAGAAAGCGAGGGCAGGATGAAAACGTCAAAGGCATTGAGCCAGTGCTCAGGCTGTGCGGATTCTCCGGCGAGATGCACACGGCTGCGAAGCGCCGGGCTCGCAGCAATGCGAGCCTTCAAGATTTCATGCTCCGGGCCGCCTCCTACAATCACAATGTGACAATCGGCTGCCGAACCACCTAGTAGCTCGGCAGCCTGGAGGAGGGTTTTGTGATCCTTGACGGGATCAAGACGCCCTACCGTTCCTGCTATGAACGCAGTGGGGGAGATCCCAAGTTGCGAACGCATGCGGATTCGAGCCTCGTCGTCCGGGTGGAACCTTTCTGTATCCACTCCATTGGGAACAAACCCGATGCGCGACTTTGCAATCCCGACTTGCGCGGAATAGTGCTCACGCAGTTCGCGTGAAACAGCGAATACCTCATCAGCCAGTCCGTAAGCGAAGCGACGAAACACGCGACGGCGCCAGGGATCGCCATTCATGGTATTGATGTCGCGTCCATGCTCGCTATGGATGACCCTGGGCACGCGTGCAAGCTTTGCCGCCAAGACGGCTTCAATCGCGCCCCAGTTCCTGGAATGTACTATGTCAGGTTTGACTTTACGGAAGAGCCGGGCAAAATCCGCGACCAGCGATCCTGTTTTACGGCCAGTTCGGTTGAGGCTGACGCAATGGAAGCCATCTCCAATGCCGGCCGGTACGGGCGCAACCGTACAGATGACGTTCTCGAAGCGCTGAGGATCGAGCCCTGAAATTACGCGGCTGAGCGCCAATTCCGTTCCGCCGGCGGCCATGCGATGCAAGACGTGAATGATTCGGGTCCGTTTCATTGGTGCGCCACCTGCAAGCCCTCGGGAGTCGCGGCTTCAAACTCAGGCAGTTCATCCGGTACGGAAGCGCTTTGGCGCAGCCACGCCCGTTGCATGACCAGAGTCAGGCCCGAACTCAAGCCAATGAGGTGATACATGAGATCGAGATCCTGCCGGTTGATAAAGAGATTTGGAACCAGATACACCAGCAACGTCGCATGCAGGATCAGGGCATAGATGGCGAGGGTGTGCGTGGAAGGTTCATAGCGCAGCCTTCGAAACCACATCCAGCAACTCCCACTTGCGCTCAGGACAATAGCTGCGAAGAGAAGGCAGGCAGGAATTCCAGCCTCGGCCATCAGTGCCATGAAGGCGTTGTGTGGGGCGCGCGCTTCGTAATCTGTGTATTCGTTGAAAGTGATTTCAAAATTGCGCAAGCCCACTCCGAAGAACGGATGCGCTTTGGCCATGGCAATGGCTGTTTCCCATGCTTGCAGGCGACCAATAGCCGATGCATCGTCCTGGCTGGCGGTGGTGATGGTTTCATACCGCTCTTTGGAGGCTTGAGGGCCGAACATCACGAATAACGCGACCAGCACAGCGAGTCCCGCAATACCCAACACCTTGCGGCGCGAGTAAAGCGCAATGAGAAGGCAGACAACAATCAATCCCAGAAAACCCGAACGCGAGCGCGTGAAAATCACCACAATGCCGCAGGCAATCGCGGCCGCGCGCATGCCTCGCCGCAGCCACTTGCCCTCTTCCACAGAAGCGAGCCAGTACAGAATGGGAATAGCCATGTTCATGGCCAGCGCGTACTCGTTTTCTTCAGTCAGAAGCCCACCGGGTCCGCGTACCCTGTATTGGCCTGCGGTAACAATCACGCTCAGCAGACTCTTCAATCCCAGAATGCCCAGACATCCGCCCAGGACAAGAAGAATCTTGCGAATGCGTTCTTCTGTGTTCGCCATGGCCGCGATGAGGAAGGCGATCACAAACATTTTGCTGTAGCGTGCCAGCATGTCAAAGGCAAGATGCGTATCCCGCGCGAGGAAGGCGGCAGTGGTGAGCCAGGCCCAAAATACCAGAAGCAGCATCATGCCCTTCATGCGAGGCGGCGACTTGCGCATGTCGAATACGATGTAGCCGATGATGAGAGACGGTGCCAGAAACAGCCCGTAATTGAAGATGTAACCGGGCCAGACAAAATCAGCCGGATGGGCGTGAGCAAAAAACAGGTAGAGCAGCAACCCGGAGAATGGCTGAAAGAGAGAGAGAGGCACTCCGATGGCGACGAGCGCATATAACGCAATCGCTCTAAGCATGGATCGCACCCTCCGTCTTCTGAACCGTAAGGGACGGTGCTGCAGCGACGTGTGTGCTTGCATTTGCCGACCCATGCATGCTGGAATTGGCGGCAGCTTCAAACAGAATGCTTTCCAGCCTGGTCTTCAGGTTTTGATCACCGAACACTTTTTCCAAAGACTGACGCAATTCCGGTATGGGGGGGGTGGGGCCATTGCGAATGATCCCCAGCAGCTTCGAGGCAAGAGCTGAAGCGTCATCTTCAACGATGATGGAGCTGACCACCTCCTGAGGAAATGCGACAGCGGCGCGCGACGAAGCGGCCACAGGAACTCCCATGGCCAGAGACTCCAGAATCTTGTTTTGTACGCCGCGGGCAAGAAGCATGGGTGCAACCGTGGCGGCAGCGGCGCGGAAATAGGGCCTCACGTCAGGAACTGTACCGGTGACTGTGACCGCGGCAGCATCACGAGCCAACTCCCGCACCGCACGCGATGGATTCCGGCCCACAATCACGAATCGAAGTTCGGGCATCTCACGCCGCATCAGCGGCAAAGCATTGCGGTAGAACCATTCGACGGCGTCAATGTTGGGCGCGTAGTCCATGGAGCCTGCAAACAGGACATAAGGTTGCAGAGCAGCAATATGCTCCGGCACTTCAACTTTCTGCGGATCGAAATAGGCTGTGTCTACCATGTGGCGGAGCACATCGATTTTTCCGTTTGGAGAAGAGCGGCGAAGCAGATCGGCTTCAGCATCTGTGCACAGCAGAGTGCGAGCAAACCTTTCCGTCGCTTCACGCTCATAATCTCTCAGCAGGCGCGCTTCCTGTCGCCACAACCAGCACAGAGGCGGAATAGAATTGTGGGCGTACTCAGCCCATTTTGCCGAGTCAACATCCACCATATCGAGCACGCCAGGAACCGCACGCTCGCTGTCAACATACCCGGCCATTGCCGAACCGAAACAGAGGATCGCATCATAGCGCCGCGTACTTATGGCCACTTTCACCTGGGCCGCCATGCTTTTCGAATAGAAATAAGCCAGGCTAAAGGGCTTTTTGCGAATCACGGCAGAAAGCGCCTGCGCCCGGCTGTGCCACCAGGAGAGAGGTTCTACATAACATTCACGGCAGTAGGGCCTAAGCGCGTCAATCGAATGCCGGTCCTCTTCGTGGTCATAGAAGCAGAACAAATCAATGTTGTGGGAAGCGGAGAGCGACTTGATCTCCCAAAGCGCGCGTATCTTGTCGCCCTTGTTGGGCGGATAAGGTACGCGATGTGCCAGATACAGTATGTTCATCGGCTGCGCCTCGCGGGCTCGCTCTCGAAGGACCGGCTCATGGGAAGAGCTTCACCAGAGCGGGACCAATGGCTTTTGTCACAGGAAACGGAATGCGTTTCCAGAGGTCGATCACACGGCTGAACTTTGGGTTTGCCGGAGAAAAATTGGGCAATTCCTGGCGCTTCACCAGATGAAACTGATAGGGCAGCGCACTCTCCTGCATGTTCCAGCCGGACTTGAAGTCATACGCTCCGGTGCCTCGCTTGCTGCGACCGAAATCGAAACGCCGGATACCACGTTGCCGCGCGCTTTCAAGAAGCTCCCAGTACATGAAATTGTTCGCAGCGTAGTGGCGCCCTTCCAGAGTTGATCCACCGTAGTAAGGCAGAATCCAATCGCGAAAACGGAAACTCATGACGGCAGCAACCGGCGTGTGATCTTTACGCACCACCATGATTTCCGCGTTCTCTCCCAGTTCGTCCAGGATGATCCTGAAGAACTTTTTTGAGAACACCGGGGTGCCCAGATTGCGCACGCTTTGCGCATAGACTTCATAGAAATCATTGAGATCTTCGTTGCCGAAGCTTGCTGCCAAACCTGCCTTCTGGCTCTTGCGGATCATGTAACGCGTGTCTCTGGGAAGACCTTTGAACAGACGGTCATGATCAGGATCGATTTCCATATCGAAAGTGACATAGAGATCTTTCGTCACGAACTGGGGAATTCCATCTCCTTCGCGCAGCCGCAACTCCAGATATTCAACTTTGTTTTTGTCGGCAAGGGCACATGCGGCGGAGATCAATTGGCAGCGCGCCTCGTCATTGTCACTACAAACGCCGCCATAGACGGCGAAGGGACTCGAAATAAGGGTGCGACCAGTGACGGGATTTGAGACCAGAAAGAGCGGCAGCACTCCGATGACCCGTCCCGCCTCTTCGGCCAGCAGGTAACAGGATTTGTATCCAAACGCGCGCTCGATGATGCGTTTCCATGCTGTTCCATGAAAGAGAGTCGCCTTCTCCTGCTGAAGCACGCAGGCATCCCAGCGCACCTGCCAGTCATTTGTGTACTCGACTACCTGCATTCAATTTGCCCTTAACTTGACGCTCGATTTTGTTGCAAACTCTCACCAGCTGCTCACGCGGAGATGTAAGTGATCACCGCAAAAACGATGACTGAAGCAAAGCAACTCACAGCGCCCAGAGTGCCGCTCAGCCGCTGTTTCCGCAGATCACTCTGGGTGAGCAGCGCAGGGATTTCCGCCAGAACGGTGACCCCGAACATGTTCTTGATTTCCTGGGCTGTCTTGACAGACGGGTCCAGCATCTCCCGGCCAAGAACAACCGCAAGACTTACAAACAATCCAAACGCAAGACCCGCAAAGCTGATCAACGGCCGGTTGGGGCTATACGGCCGCGAGGCCGCCTGCGCCGGATCAAGAACCACGAAGCGATCATCCTTGTTGAAGCTTTCCAGGCTGCTCGACATGTCAGCGGCAAATTTCCGGTCCATCAGAAGTTTGTAATGGTCACGAGCATTCTCGTAGTCGCGATTGATGGAAGCCAGTTGCTGCTCCAGCACCGGAATGCGTTCCAGTTTGGACTGGTGATAAGCGATCTTTTCCTTGATGTCACCTTCCCGCTTGGTGTGCACCTTGATTTCATCATCGATGGCCGAAATCTGACTTTCAAGCACCGGATTGTGCGGCTTTGAGGCGGGCCTCGCCGGTGAGCGTTCAGAGTTGTCACTCTTCACTTGACGAATGCGTTTTTCAAGTTCTTTGATCTCCGCGCTTTTTTTGACCACGTCAGGATGGTTGCTGCCATAGCGGCTGCGGAGATTATCCAGCTGAATTTGCGCCTTGGCCAATTCCATCTGCAAAGGTACGACGCCTGAATTTTCATTGCTTCCGTCCAGGTTCACCACCTGGGGCGCATTGAGGAGTTGGCTCTGGTAATAAACTTTCTGCTGCTGGGCACGGTTGATGGCATCTTCTTCGCTTCTCAAGTCAAGCTGCAGCGAGTTCAAGGCCTGAACATGCATCTGCTGCGATTCTGGAAGATCAGATGCATATTGACTCTTGATTTGCCGGATCTTGTCTTCCTTCTCCTGCAGGTCCTGCTTGGCCTCAAGCAACTCACGATCAATGAATGCCGAAGCACCCTGGACCTCATCTTCACGCTGCGCCACATTCTGCTTGATGAAACCTTCCGCCAATCGATTGGCGATCCGTGCCGCAAGCCGCGGGTCCGTAGCCTGGAATGAGATCTTGAAAGTCCCTTCACCACGATCACTGCTGGGAGGAGCCACCTGAATATCAATGTCCCTGGTCATCAGCTTGACAAGGTCCTCAGGAGTTTTTTTATTTCTGAGGTTCGGGTAAAGACCGAAATCGTTGATCACGGTTGTCAGATTTGAGGAAGACAGAATGTGCTGGCGAATAGTGGCCATGCGATCGGCAATGCCGGAGGAGACGGTGGGGGCAACAAAATTGTCAGAGACCTTGCGGGGGTCCACCATGATCACTGTAGTGCTGCGATATCGGTTGGGTATGAAATGGGCGACACCAGCGGCAATAATGCCCGCAAGCAAAGCCGCAAGAACGATCCGCCATTTGTTCTTGAGTAGAAGTCGTGCCAGCCCCGGAGCAGTCAGATGCTCAAGACCTGGAAGTCCCAAACCGGAATGAAAGTCTTTAGTTTGATTCATGATTTCAATCTTTGCTGGCACAGGCGTTGGGTGGACGCGCCACCGGTTGCAGCACCAAGCCAAACATCATTTGGGCAAGTGCGATACCATTCTTTGGCTCTTTAACGCATTGGCAAAATTGGAGTAAGCTATTTGTAATCAGGCATTTACATGCATCCCATCCCCTGAACAACAGGGGAGTGCCGGCGCATGCTTGGCTTATGTGAAAACGGTTTCACACCTGAAGAATTCTTCGCTCCGGTTTCCATATCCGACTGCAGCAAGCTGTTCGGAACCGAAGAAGGCATGAAGAGACACGGAACGGCACATAACTTGCAAGTTTTGAAAGGACAAGGAGTTTTGGCATGTTTGTGCCAAACTGCAACAGCAACAAGAAAGCCGAACCATCTTCATGTCATCACTATCACCAGCATTCGTTGACAGGAAAAATGAGAGGTCGTCTTCAAGCAGGCTTTTCCTGGCCATTGTGCTGGCCCCGCTGATTCTTGCGGGTTCAATCCAGTTAGGAAAGGCCGTACAGAGCATCACCACCCAGGGCGACAACACCTACCCTGAAAGCGCAGTCGTGCAAACGGCCATGTGGGCCAAGACAAGCGGCCGGATATATCCAGCTCTTGATCGATCTCCGTACACGCCCGCTCCTTACGGTCCGCTCTTCTATGTTGCACTTACAACCCTGGCGAAACTGGGAAACATGAATTTTGGCGCATTGCTGATTTCGGGGAGACTTCTCTCCCTGATTGTTTACCTGCTGATTGTGGTCGCCGCATATTCATGGGAAAGAAGGCACATGCAGGGTGTGCTGGCCTTGCTGGCTCCCGCACTCATCCTCACTCAGGTGGACTTCGTCGACTGGCTCGTGACTGTACGGCCTGATCTTCCCGCACTGGGACTTACAATGGCCGCTTTGATGCTGGTTTCGAACCAGCGGCCCACATGGAAAAAAATCGCCGCGGCAGGCTTGCTCTGCGGTTTGGCGGGTGTGGTCAAGCAGTCATTCATTGCTTTGCCGCTGGCTGCGCTGTTGTGGCTGTTGTGGTCCCGACGTTTAAAGTGGGCCTGTATTTTTGCGGCCGCTACGGCTCTGGCTGGCGGAAGCGTGATGGCGCTGCTCACGTTCAAGCACGAGCCTTTTCTGAATGAAATGCTGCTGGCGCGCTATTCGCCTTTAAGTTTCAGCGCCGCCGTGCAGTTGTTCAAAGCTGACCTGGTGCAGTATCCCCTGCAACTGGTGCTGCTTGGTCTGGCTGTTTTAGGGCTCAAAAGTATTCCGGCAGAAGAAAATTTCAACCTGCGGAGACTGATGGCTTGCTACTTTGCACTTGCCTGGCTGATGGGCATTTACACCGCGATGGCTCCGGGGGCAAGCACAAATGCGTTTCTGGACTCGTGGATTCTGTCTGCACTGCTGGCTCCATTGGCGTTCGCCAAAATAGCGAATTATTGGCCGACCGTTCCTGTTGGAGTGCGAGGACTGCTGCTGGTTTTGTGGCTCAGCATTGTTCTTGTGACGCTCGATCGCTGGCGCGTGATTATGAGCTCTCGAAATGCCGACATGCAAAAAGTGGCGCAAATTGCCGAAGGCCGCCGTGTGCTTACGGATTTCCCGTACGTAGCAGCGCACTCGCTGCAGCCTGAGATGCTGGATCCTTCAGTGAACCATTACCTTGAGCTTGGAGGGCACTGGTCTTCGCAGCCTGTGCTAAATGAGCTACGGGCTGGCCGGTTCGACTACGTCATTATCGGACAGAGCAATGGAGCGCCGAGGAGTTGGAGAGGCCTCACGCTGTTCAGCGGATCCATCCTGAGCGAAGTTGAAAAAGACTACAAACCGTTCTGCCGGGCCGGCCGGTTCATCTTCTACGCCCGCCCAGGACAACAGCTGGACACACAGTCCGACTCACTGTTAAAGGAATCTGGATGCAAGAAACTCCAGCAGTGATTCCGGCCCGTGAGTACCAATCAGATCCGGTTCTCGACATTGCAGGCCGCTGCAGTTTATAAGCTATTTCCGCAGTGAGTCTCCACGTTCAAAGTCAAAGTTCCAGCGAATACCAGAGACAATCAACTGACGCGGCCCGAAGGGGGCTGGCCCGCCGGCCTGGGTCATATAGCTGTACGAACCATAAATGGACCACGCACGGGTAAAGTGCCAGTCGAGTTCACTCCAGCCTGCCTTTCCGTAGAAGTGAGGGCCAACCGAGTAGTTCTGGCGCACATAGGATCCGCCAACAGTCGCATCAACGCGATGAAACAAACGCTGGGAATAGGATGCGTCCACGCGGTCATTCAGCCCGTCACTAATCTGGCCGGTAAACGCGTTGTCCCTGGAATAAGAGATAGTGATGCCGGAGTGCCTGAAGCTCTTGTAAAGTGCGGCATTCGCCACATACGTGATCTGCTTTTCCGGAGGCAGAGTTGCGCCGCTGGCTTTTGCCGGAATGAGCAGCGACGGGCCTCCTCCTACGCGGAGCAGAAGCGAGGGTCGCAAACGACGTGAGAATCCAAACAGGATGCCGTGAAGCTGAGCACTCGAGTCAAAGCCGTTGAAGAACTGATGGTCATATGAGTACTCAATCCCGATCTGGTTATCAGTACGCCAGGTATGAGTCCAGCCGATCTTGCCAGCGTAGTCCTGCTGTTCCGTCGCCAGGGCGGTGGGGTCCTGAACATTGGTATCAGTGGTGTCAGACAAATGAATGTACTGCTGTCTTGCCGACATCTCGATGCTGTCGTGGGCAGTGAGACGATGATCGACCGACAACCCAAACTGGTTGTTGAGCATGCGCCGACCGGCAGCCAAAAAAGGATTCTGGGTGGACGTTCCAGTGGAGTAATCCGGACTGAATCCAACTATATTGAGCCGCCCGTGATCAGGAGAATATTGGAATTCATCGCCGAGGTTAATGGCCCAGCGCGGCGACAGATACCTGAAGGTGTGAAAATCCACCATGTGGCTGGAGTAATCGAACTGCTTTGTCTGGTCTGACGCCCAGAACTGCGGCCGGTATTGCAGCGTAAAATCGGAGCGACTGCTCTTCAGCGAGTAAACGAGCAGTCCCTGCACGGCTCCTGCCTGCGCTGAAAGCGGATTGTCTTTCAGGAATAGATAGTTGCTGTCATAGACCTGCATCACATCGAAAGACATCACAGAGAGTCTTCCCCAATGCAAGGGTGAACGCCTCTTCGACAGGACTTGACCAGTGGAGAGATTTACCGGCTGCCTTTCATAAGAAGAGGGCGGTAGATCCTCTGGATTCGTTTGTGTCGGCGCGGAAAGATCTGGCTTCTGGTCCTCTGGGCGCTGAACAAGGACGGGAGTATTGCTCTGGGTATCCTCATCGTTATCCCTGGGTTGCTGTTGTTGAACGGCAGGCGTTGAAGAACTGGTATCGTCCTGCGCGAATGCCGCAACAGCGAAAATGACCTGCAAAAAAGCAATGGACAAAAAAGCTGCCAGAAATGCCTTAAAGCGCTTCATATCTCTCCCTCACGCCAGCTTGTTCACGGGACGACGATGGTGTCCCCCGGCTGCAGCAGAATATTTTCCTTGGGATCTTTACCTTTGATCACCTTGTCATAGTTGAACTTCAATCGGCTCTGTAAACCTTTTTCCTTGCGCAACACATAAATGCCTTTGCGGTTGGCAAATTCACGCAAACCGCCCGCTTCAGCGATGACCTGCAGCACGGTGCTTGTGCTGTTGATGCGATACGAGCCTTCATGCCCTACCTGACCAATTACAAAAACCTTGCGACTGTTAATTTCTCGAACCGCAACAGTCACCTGCGGAAGATTCAAAAACCCTTTGAGCTTGTCGGTGAGCACCGCTTTTAACTCGTCAGGAGTGAGACCGCTGGCATGGACGTCATTGATAAGAGGAAGGGTGATATCTCCATCAGGACGCACCATGACGGTTCCCGACAATTCGGGTTCACGCCATACGGTGACAGTGAGCAAGTCCTGCTCGCCGATGCGGTATTCGCCTATATCCCTGGGAACATCGACTGCAGGCGCGAAAACGGCGTCAGGGGTAACTTCGTGCGCTTTCGACCCTCCATCGCGCTTCAATTCAGCGAGATTCTGCTTCGAGTCCTTTGCAGCCGGGGATGCCTGGGTCTGAGATACAGCAAGCTGCGCAAGAAGTGCGGTTACAAAACAAATCCTGAAAAATCGGGACAAGCAGCAGATCATGGAGGGCCTCTTTTCCTGTACGGGAAACAAACTGATTCACAGAGAACAGGAGCAACTTCTGTACCAAAGCTGGCAGCGGAGCAGACCTGAGGAACCGATGAAATTTGGCTGCAAGCTATTGAATTCACATAGGCATGGGAATGCAGACAAGGAGAAATGCCAGTCGGCGCGGGGAATGCGGAAATCCAGTTCTCCCCAGGTGCAAGAATCTGCACTTCGAGGGGATTACGGTGTTGTCTGCTTCCGCTTTAGTCGGATCAGAGAACCGAGAGGCCAGCTCGTCGCCTGCGTGTGCCAAAGTGTCACTCAGGTTGCAAAACACGCGATTCAAGGTGGGATTTTCCGCCTTTGTTTCCATGAATGGAAACGTGGGAGCACTCCAGCAAAACCGTGGAAGACAAAGTGCATTCATCCATGGCATGAATGCAATCGCTGCCAGTCTGTGGGTTTTTCTTGCTCTTCCGGGCCCCGCAAAAGGCAATGCCGCGGCTGTCACCAGTCCGAGCATGAGCATGCCGGTTGCAAGCGCAACAGTCCTGGATAACATTGCCCAAATTCAGCCTGTGCATCCGGTATTGGCTGCTCCAGCCGCTTTTGCTCCAGTGAAATTGAAGCCCCTGCCTGCCGAAGTCACCGCGCGGCAGAAGCACACATGGCTGGCATTGACCATCGCTCAGCATAGCGCGTCTACTTTCGACGCATGGTCCACGCGATATTCCATCACCTCCGGGAATGCCCATGAGCTTGATCCACTGATGAAACCCTTTGCCGGCTCAGCCGCGATCTACGGCGCCATCCAGGTTGCGCCTGCGGCAACTGATTTCCTTGGACGCCGCCTTTTGCACAGCAGCAGCCCCAAACTGCGCAAGTTGTGGTGGTTGCCGCAAACGGCGGGAACCATAGGATTTATCGTGAGCGGACTGAATAATGTGGGAGTGGCGCACCGTCGATAAGTCTTAGAACGAATTTGCTGGCTGGCTTGTCCGGCAATCCTTTAGTCGCCTGTGGAGCAATTTGACTCCAGATCCCTGATGTAATCACGAAATGGCTGAAACGAATACCGCTGCAGCATCTTCTCCAACCGCTGCTGGGTGACGGCGAGATTTGTATAGTGACGCAGCCTGGACTTCATGGATGCAGCAATCCGGGGCTGTTGCGGGTCAATTTCCCACGGATGCAGATAGAACACGAGTGACTTCTTTTCTTTTTCAAAGCGCTGAAACGCCCATTCTGTGAAGCGCATTGGCAATAGGCGGAAGTAGCCGCCGCCAGCCGCAGCCAGATTGGTTCCACAAATTTCGATTGTTGCCGGCGGAAGTTCCAGCAGTTTGTGCCCCGCGGCAGAGGTATACACCCAGGGATAGCGACTGGCCCCGGGAATGCCATACAGGTCATGGTGTACGGGAAAGATGCTGGAATCGTAACTGAATCCTTCCTCCAACAGGATATCCAGGGCCCAAAGCGAATCTTTAGTGACCGACCATGTGGGAGCACGATATCCAGACACAGAAACGGAGGCGGCATCTTCAATGGCCATGCGGGCCATGCGAGTATCTTCACGAAATTCTGCAGGCGACAGGGTATAGATTTTTCTGTGCCAGTAACTGTGACATGCCAATTCATGGCCGCGCTCGTGTACCTCACGGACCAGGATTGGGAACTGCTTTGCCACCCATCCAAGCACAAAGAAAGTGGCTTTGACGTGATATTGGTCAAACAGATCCAGCAAGCGATGGGTGTTCCCCACCACGCGAGCGGGATATTGCTGCCAGTCAGAGCGATCAACCTGGCGGGAAAAAGCTTCAACCTGGAAGTAGTCCTCCAAGTCGATGGTCAGCACGTGCTTTGGACGGATGGGCCGAGTTGTGGCCGAGGTCAGTGGCTCCGTGGTTGATTCAAGCTGGGCCGTCATGGCGCCTGATTCCTCTATGCTCCCGTTCTTCTTCTCAAGCGGTGCAGCAACCACGCCATCAGAACCAGACATGTACCGAGCAAGAGCAAGCCGACGGGCTCCGTAATGTGCTCCAGCGCGTTCAGCAGGCTTAAACAAATCGCGGCGATGTTGTGAACGACCAGTGACAAGGTGAGCGGCTCGCCCGTGTGGTTCTGGGCCCCTGTCCATACTCCCGCAACCAGACCAGCGGGGAGAAGCAGCATCAAGAGCGTGTATAAGAATTTCATAAATACATCCTTAAACCTGGTAACCCAGCAATTTCAAATGCGAGTGCTCAGTCCCGTAGTCCGTTGAGCGCTCGCCAGAGCAGGCGGCGCGTATTCTTCGCACTCTGCTTCGGCTGAGTTCAAGACGGCATCCACGGCGCTTCGGGCAATCTTCACCATTTCATTGTTGTTGAGCGTGGAGTTAACGATCTGAGTAGTGTTTGCCAGCAACAGATTCGGCACGGGCGTCTGCATTTCCGGCGCGAGCTGTGAGTAGTTCAGTACAGGAATAGGCTGTACCAGTCGCTCACGGAAGATAAATCGTTGTTCAATGTCCTCATCCCGCAAATCCGGAATTACCTTTTCGATGGCTAAGCTGAATGACCTCCATACCTCGTCATCGCCGGCGGTAAAAAGAGGATCGTCCGGGGAGGTGTACTTGGGAAGGTAAACCAAATGGCGGCCGTTGGTCTCCTCCTGAGAAATGAGATTTGTCATCTCAATGATTCCGGTGAAGGGGAGATTTTCAATCAAATTGGTGCAGTAATAGGGGGTAAGCTTGCGGCGGAGAACGAGAACCACGCAAACCATTCCCATGTACTGGATGCGAGTGAGCTTGTTTCGATAGCTGCGATCCAACTCTGGGGTAATCTCAGCGAAAGGCGCGCTGGGGAGAGTGGAGATAAGGCGATCAAATTCGAGGTTTTCGCAGGCGCCGGACACAAGCACACGGCCCCGCCTTACGCTCCGAATCTGCTCCACCGGAAAATTAGTAAGGACCATGCCTCCCATGGCCTCTATGCGTTCAAGCAATCTGGCACAAACAGTGCGATAGCCGCCGCGAACGTAGCCAAGACGCTCCTTCTTGCTGGCATTCTTTTCGCGCGTGGAATAGAGACGACGAATAGTGGCCCAGATAAAACTTGCAGATGTCTCCCTGCTCGCGGAACCCAGCTTGCATTTGAGCAAAGGACCCCACATCCGCTCATAGTTAGTCTTGCCGAAGATGCGGACCAGCCAGGGCTCAATGGGTTCCTGCTCTAAAGCGAGCCCGTCCTTGATACGCGATGTGTAAATGATTCCCAGGCCGAGGCGCAGCTTGTTCCAGAGTGAAAGCACAGGAAAGCGGAGAAACTCCATGGTGGTGGTCATGGAGTAGAGCTTCCCTCGGCTAAAAAAACCTACCTTGGTCTCGGTCCAGCGGAGTTCCTCTGCCAGATCGAGGTCATTGATCAGCTGAAGGAGCGATGCATCAGAAGTAAGAATGCAGTGATAGAACTTGTCCCACCAGAAGGAGCCGAAATTGAAGTATGAAGCCAGACCGCCGAGTTGCGGTCGCGCTTCCATTAAGGTGACCTCATGCCCAGCACGCAGCAGATAAAACGCGGCAGTCAAGCCCGTGATGCCACCACCGAGAATGCCTATGTGCAGAGGCTTGCCAGTCCGGGTTGTTGCCGTTTGGCTCATTCCTACTTGCTCCCCCACGTGGTAGCAACGCCAAGAGTGATGACGAGGATGGCCATCCAGCGCATCCAGGAGACCCGCTCCTTCAAAAACACCATGGACAAAACGGCGACGATCACGTACCCGCTGCTGAGCAGTGGAAATGCATACGAGAGTTCAATCTTCGACAGAGCCACGAGCCAGAGTGCGGTGGCGAAAAAGAAACTGAAAGCCCACAGCCACACCCAGCCGGAGCGCAGCAGACGCGCATAGCCGGTCTTGCTGTCTGCTCCTTTCTGGTCCACTCCTTTCTTGAGGAAGATCTGAGCGCAGGAGCCCAGGACGATGCTCAGCCACAATGCCAGCGAGGGGCTCATTGATCTTCTCCTGATGAGAGCTGCAGCAGAGCGACTCCCAGCACCACGATGCCGATGCCGGCCCAGCGCGCGGGAGAGATGTTCTCGCCGAACCACAGCTTGCCGCCGACACTCACGATCACGTAGTTGAGGGCGGTGAGGGGATAGAGAAAGCTGATATTTCGCCGCGCCACCGCGGATATCCACAGCAGAGTGCCTATGCCATAAATCGCCAGTCCACCGATCACAGCGGGCTGGAACAGAGTTTCTACCATTCGCGCAAGACCGCTGGCCGGCAAAGACGCATGACCAGCGGAGACGAGGCCCAGTTTGATCACCAGATGCCCGGTGGAAGCCAGAAGAATGGCGCCGAGAGCCGCCAATTGCCAGGGCAGAGCAATAGTACTCAAGCCTGAGACCTGACGATCAATCGGCACCGGTTTGTGCAAGAGGGTTTCTGATTCCACTTATACCCCCACTGCCATTTTTTCCGGGAGGGCGGTTACGGACTTCTGCCACTTGATAGTCCGCCGCAAGCCGTCGGTAAGCGAAACCTGCGCCTTGAAGGCGAGCAACTGCTGCGCCTTGGAGATGTCCGGCACACGGCGGCGAACGTCCTGGTATTCGCGGCCGCTGATCTGGGTGTAAGGCACAAATTCGAGTCGCAAGGGTTCGGGAGTTTCGATCAGGCTGTGAATGGTGCTCGCCAGATCGACGATTGAAATTTCGTGCGTGCTTCCGATATTGATGATCTGATTGTTGGCGTTGTCATTTTCGAGCGCCGCCACAATGCCCGCCACCGTGTCAGAAACAAAGGTAAAGCTCCGCGTCTGGAGCCCGTCGCCATGGATAGGAATTTTTTCGTTGCGCAGAATGGCGTCAATGAAAACGGATTGCGGGCCGCCCCACCAGCTCAGGTGATGGCGAGGACCATAGGATCCGAAAATCCTGAGGACAGTCACCGGGATGCCGTGATCTTCCTGGAAACC
>DASUBD010000539.1:0-4325 GCA_035763445.1 Candidatus Angelobacter sp. | reverse complement strand
GTGCGCATTGCGGTCATAAATAAATGATCCCAACGCCATGGCGCTGGCGGAAACCGGAAGAGAAAGCTGTTCCAATTCCATGGATGAAGAATGAAGCAGGACGACGTCGCCGCCAGCCAGGAAGGCTGCATCATCGCCGGTATCACCAAAGTCGCCGAACAGAATATTGGAAGGCGCTGCACTCAGAGGAAAGCTTGCTGCCGAAGTAAGATTCTGCGAGGAGCCATCAGCGGGCAAAGAGAACACCGTCAGCGAAAAACCGGCCTGCGGAGAGGAGATGCCAACCAGCACGCTGGACGTGAGTGTGCGGCCCAGGTTGCCGGCCGCCATGGTGGCCACAGTTCCGTTCAGAGAAATCGCCTGCGGAGCAGCAAAGTTTCCTTTGCCGTCGCCTATAAGAAGATAAAACTCTGTGCCGCCTTTGGCTGCTACGGCCAGATCCAGATGACCGTCACCGTTGAAATCTCCGGTCGCCACAAAATCCGGGCTGGCCGGCACCGCGAAGGTAAGCGGTTGCGCGTTAAAGGGACTTGGAAATTGTCCCGCGCCAATTGCCTGAAAAGAGGCTGCGCTTTGCGGGGCAAAGGCGTCAAGGTTGCCGCGCTGAATGCTCAAAAACCCGCTCGCTCCCGCGCTGTACCCCACCGCCAGATCCATCACACCGTCGCCATCAAAGTCGCCTGACGCCAGCGCCATTGCGTTCGGCGCCGCTCCTTCCAGCAGTCCCGCCCCGGGAGCAAACGCTCCCGCCTTCTGCAAAGCCACCGGTTGGCTCTGCCCCAGCCAGATCCTTGGTCCAGTCTGCTGCGGGACCTGAAAAGGCGCCGCCGAAAGAGGCAAACTCTTGAGGACCAGAATCAGGATGAGTGTGAAAAAAGTCGAGAAGATGCTGGAGCGGAAAGACAACTTGCTCTTTTTCAAGGCGTTCTCCTGCCACACACTACCGGTGTGAGCTGTTACAGCCGCTGGATTTTGGGAAAAGGGTTTACTACTTAATCCGTCGTTACCGTCGACCTAACTCTTTTGGGGGTGTCGTCAGCTACTCTGCTTTGAGGCAGGAACTTTGTCAAGAATAAAAGGTTAGGAAACGTTTATAAGAAAGACAAAAGTCACAACTTAGGTTGAAAAACTCTGCAGTTCTAGGGTGTTACTAAAGTTCCGCGATAAGTTAGAAGATTTTCATTTTCAAGACCAGCTACTTAGGTTATCTTTCCCACAACTCATCCCCCAGAAGCAGTTCAGGTTCCGGCTCTATCCAGGAAAAAGAAGAGGTACATATGAAGGTTTCACGACGGATATTCATGCGCAGTGGTGTGCTCTCAGCCGCTGCATGTCTGGCCCATCCCTTCCGGGCCCTGGCAGGACAGCGAGCGCTTCCGGGGGACAGAAATTTGCCTCAGCGGAACAGCGGTTCCACCCCGGTTCCACATGCGCCTTTACCGCACGGGGAGTCTCCCAAACAAAAATTTGCCGGGCTTGATCACCTCACGCGCGACATCTTTGGGGAAGCGGTGGGAACAGCATTCAAGGTCAGCACCCGGTCAGGAAACGGCGAAGTGTTCTGGCTTACGTTGCTTTCGGTACAGGACATGGAGGCTCCGGCGCCGACGAATCCAGCCAGCATGGCTGTGCCTCCGCCTGCCGCCATCAGCAACGCAGCCCAGACCTCAGCGTTTAGCCTGAGTTTCTCAGGAGGACCGGCGCAGGGCGTCGGCCAGGACACTTATTTCTTTGAGCATCCTGAACTGGGACAATTCGCTCTGCTGATTGTTCCGGCTGGACCGGAGCAGTACGTGGCCATCGTCAACCGGTTAACGGTGCGCAAGGCGATTGGAGTTTAGGAGTTCACAGCGCGAGGACCGTCATGGGCCGGAGCAGCCGTCGCGGCCGTCCACTTCATCAGAAAGTGGAAGCCCTTCTGCTCCGCCGCACTGAAGCCCAGCCTTTGAAAAAATCGCAGCGAAGGATTGAAGGTCTCCACGAACACGGTCACCGGTTTGCCGGCGTTTCTTGCTTCAGCCATGATCTGGCCGAGCAGATGGGTCCCGGTGCCATGGTTGCGATGCTCGGGCAACAGGGTGATATCAAGAATGTGTACCTCATCACCACTGCGGTCCATATACAACCGTCCCACGGGTATCCCTTCGAGGCAGATAATTACATGCACCGCCCTGGGATGCTCAGCCGCATAGTGTTTCTTCTGGGCCTGCCACTGCATCTCCACGAATGCCTGTTTTTGTTCCATCGTCCACGGCACCTGTGCCAGTTCCTGCTCCCGCGTGCTGTGGTAAAGCTCGCGCAACAGCTCTTCGTCCGATGGGCGGACTGACCGAAGCGTAATTTTTTCCAGACTGTTCATGGTTGGCGTAGCCTGTGAAACACGGCCTCATAGGTAATGTTGTGCTGGTTACCTTCAACCGCAGTTAGAAAAATCTCAAACGTACCCAGCTTCTCGTGCTGCAGCGTATGGATTTGCTGCGGCAGAAGATGAGCGGCGGGCCCCTGAAAGTGCAAAGTGAACAGTTCCACGTTGGCCGGGGTCTGCTTTTCCAAAACTTCAACCAGTTGAAGAGTCAGAGGCATGCCGTTACCGGCTTGCACCGTGAAACCCGTGTTGAGCTGGGCAGAGAAAGTACCGCTATGGAAAGTGGAAATGTCGACCATACCATTTTTCTTAATCAATAAGAGTCCTAGTCAGGCTCTGAAATCAAGAGCCTATCTGTCTTTTGAAAAAGTGTGATTCTGGGGCGTTTGCAGCAAGTAAATTTGACTTGCGAGGGGTCCTATTTTGAGCAAAGTCATCATAACGCAGAGGGCATAAAGACGTACATAAGATGAACCAGAGGCATCAACGGCGTTGGCGCTTCCCAACCTTTATAGATACCGGCGATTCGTGAACTCCACCAGGGCGCCCAGCTTGGCCCTGGCTGCTCCGGAATCAATGGACTCCGCGGCCAGGGGCATGGCTTCCTTTAAGGAATCGGCTTTGCCGGCTGCCACCAGGGCCGCAGCAGCATTCATCAGCACGATATCCCGGCGTGGCGATTTTTCACCTTCAAGAATCTTACGGATAATCTCCGCATTCGCCTGCGTGTCCCCGCCGGTAATGCTGGAGAGCGGAGCCGGACTGAATCCGAACTGCGCCGGCGTGACTTCATAGGTCCTTACCCATTCGCCACGGACTTCACCAATTTTAGTCGGCCCGGAAATGCTGATCTCGTCCAGGCCATCACTGCCGTGCACCACCAATGCGCGATTCAGCCCCAGCATCTGCAGAGCCATCGCAAGCTTTTCCACCAGATCTTCTGAATAGACGCCCACCACCTGCGCCGATGCTCTCGCCGGATTGGTAAGCGGTCCCAAGAGGTTGAAGACGCTACGCAACGGCCGCAGTTCACGGCGCGCGGGCTGCACGTACTTGGTGGCGGTGTGCATCGCGGGAGCGAGCATGAAAGCAAACCCGACTTCCCCAAGGCACTCAGCAATCCGGGCCGGTGGAAGGTTGATGTTCACGCCGAGCGCCTCCATCACGTCCGCTGAGCCGCATTTCGACGTGATGCCGCGATTGCCATGCTTGGCCACGCGCACGCCCGCGCCGGCAATCGTCAGCGCGCTGACCGTGGAAATGTTGAATGTATCGCTCGCGTCGCCGCCGGTGCCGCAGGTATCCACCAGCGCTTCACGCTCTGTGCCGCTCACGTCCAGCGCGGTGCCGTTGCCGTTGCCAATAGGCTGCGCCACTGCACGGATCGCCTCGGCAAACCCGACAATCTCCTCCACGGTCTCACCCTTCATGTGCAGCGCCACCAGCAGGGCGGCAATCTGCGCATCTGTCGTCTTGCCGGACAGGATTTCCGACATCACCTGACGGGCCTCCTCGCGGCTCAGCGAGTGCCGGTGATGAGCGATTTTGTGCAGTGCGTCAGTGATCACGACTGGAGATAAGCTTAGCAGGTAAGGTCAAGAAAATCGCGGAACTCTGGTCATCGGGTGATCCGGTGACCGGGTGTTTCCGAAGTTCCGGGCGGAGCGAGGAATCGCTATCTCCTTCCACAATGCCGATATCTGGAGAAGTGTCATTCCGAGGCGCAGCCGAGGAACCTGCTCCGCTGGTCTAAGGGGCTATTCAGACCTTCTCTTCAGGACCGGTTGAAACACCGCATCCGGATCCGCTGCCCAGGACGTATCTTCTTCCCATTCCAGGCTTAAGTCTTGCCAGTCAGGATTCTCTGCAAGTATCAGGCGGAGCTTCTTTTCACGGCTCCACGATTTGATCTGTTTCTCTCGCGTAATCGCGTTGGCAACTTGCGAAAAAACTTCGTAAT
>DASUBD010000538.1:0-5475 GCA_035763445.1 Candidatus Angelobacter sp. | reverse complement strand
CATGCATGGTCCAGAGGGTTCAGGCAACCAAAGCTGCGGAAAGAGGTTCAATTAGACTTTTGCGCTCGGCTGGAGCAAAGTATTGACATACAACACAGCAGCTACTCGGCCGCATCCTATTGACCAGCGGCCTCATAAGGGCAAATTGACACAAGCAAAGAAAATCACTGCATCCGGACTGTCAGAAGCAGAGGCGATTGAACGGGCCAAAGGCGGTGACGCGGAATCGTTTGAAGCCCTGTACGGGTTGCACAAGCGCCGTGTGTATTCGCTGTGCCTGCGGATGACGGGTAACACGGCTGAAGCCGAAGACCTGACGCAGGAAGCGTTTTTGCAGTTGTACCGGAAGATTGCCACGTTCCGGGGCGAGTCAGCGTTTTCCACCTGGCTGCACCGGCTGGCGGTGAATGTAGTGCTGATGCACCTGCGAAAGAAAGGCCTGCCTGAGGTTTCGCTGGATGAAGCGCTGGAGCCCCAGCATGAAGACGGGCCGAAAAAAGACATTGGCGCCCGCGACATCGTCCTTGCGGGGTCGATTGACCGGGTGAATCTGGAGCGCGCCATTGAGAGCCTGCCGCCAGGATATCGAATTATTTTTGTGCTCCATGACGTAGAGGGCTACGAGCACAATGAAATTGCAGAAATGATGGGCTGCTCCATTGGGAACAGCAAATCACAACTGCACAAGGCGCGTATGAAGCTGCGCGACCTGCTGAAGCTCAGCAGAGCCGAAAAGGCCGCCCGCCACTAAAAGGCGGCTGGGCCAGCAACCCAAAACGACCATTTGACAGGGGCGTTCTGGGCCGTTGGGGGAGAGGATGAAGAAAAAATGACTTGCCAGCAATTCCAGGAAGTGCTGCCGTACATCATTGAAAGCGGCGGGAACGAAGAACAAGAGGAGCACTTACGGTCCTGTGCAGCCTGCGCCGAACTGGTGCGGGACCTGAGATACATTGCCGAACAGGCCAAATTGCTCTTACCCATGCACGATCCAAATCCGCGCGTTTGGAACAACATTGAGCAGTCCTTGCACCGAGAAGGCCTGCTCCCGGAGGGTCGAATGTCCCGCCAGGGACATTCATTGACATACCCGACCGCGACACAATCGAAAAGCTGGACGCCCCTAGGATGGATTTTGGCCCTGGCGGCCATCACGGTGTTTACTGCCGTGGTGGTGACCTATAAACCTCACTTGCCTGCAACCACGGCCACAGCGCAAAATAGCAGCACCCAAACAGCACAATTGGGAAAAGATGACCAGCAGGTGATCAGCCAGATGTCACAGCAGGACCCGCAGGTCCGTCGTGCGTATGAAGCCGGGTTGAAAGAGGCCAATGCGTATATCTCGGACGCCGAGCAGGCAGTCAAACTGGACCCGGAGGACGCAGCGGCGCAGGACCAACTGGTAGAGGCGCACGAACAGAAGGAAATGCTGTACCAGATGGCCTCTGCACGATCATCTCAGTAGCAAAAAGAAGGGATGCCTGCCATGACCCAATCCGGTGTTCCGCGGCGGTGTGAACACACTGCCTTCGTGCGCGTGGTTGCTGTGCCGGTTGCGTTTGTTTTTGCCATGGCGATCACCGGGTTCGCCGCCGAAGCTCACGGTCAATCCGATACCAACCGCAAAGAAACCCGACTCGACATCGCGGCGGGTGGCAGCATCAACATCATCAACAATGATGGTTCGATAAAGCTCAAGGCTGGAAGCGGGCGCCAGGTCCTGTTGGCCTACACGCTTCATTCCAACAAGGTGGAAGTTGACCAGGAGAGCACGCCTGACAAGCGGCGCATTGAGATCCGGTCTCATGCTCTTCCGCAACAGACGCCAAGCTCTGATGAAGCCAGGGTGGATCTGGAAGTGACTGTACCCGCCGGGACAGCGGTTACGGTAAGCACGGCCACAGCCCCTATCAACGCAGATGGGTTGACCGGCGACATTACACTTTCGTCCGACACAGGCAAAATCAGCGTGAGCGGCATTGGAAGCTCGCATCTGAATGTCCGCAGCGTTGCGGCCCCGGTGGAATTGAGCCACGTGTCACTGGGATACGTGCATGTCACATCCAGCGGCGGCGGCGTCCAGATGATGGATGTGACCGGACCTAAGGTAAATGTGGCAACCGGCAGCGGCAACATTACCTACCAGGGAGATTGCTCCGGGGTGGGTGATTACCTTATGACCACGCACAGCGGAAACATTGATGTAAGTTTGCCCGAAACCGCATCTGTGGATTTGAACGCGCATTCCGCGTCCGGCACGGTAGAAAATGACTTCCCCCTCAAGGCAAAAACACACCCAGTGTTTGTACCTAAATCGGGCAGTTCCTTTGCAGGTACCTCCAACTCAGGTTCATCTTCGGTTGAGCTCCGTTCATTCAGTGGTAAAATCCGCGTAAAGAAGCAATAACAATCGCGTTTCACGCCGCGAAAAAATTTCTTCTCAATGGCGCGAGCACTATCAAACCGGCGTGTGTTTCTGGTCGGGTTCATGGGCGCCGGCAAGTCAAGCGTGGGACGCGCTCTGGCTTCCCGGCTGGGATGGCAGTTCTGCGATCTTGATCAGGTGATTGAGAAGCGAGAAGGCAAAACGGTGGCGGAGATTTTTGCGGAACGCGAGGAAGCTGGTTTCCGCGCGGCGGAAACCAGGGCGCTTGAGGAATTGCTGCAAGATCCTTCCCGGAAAACCGATCTTGTAATAGCTCTGGGCGGAGGGACATTTGCGCAGCCCCAGAACCGCCGCATTCTGGAAGAAGCAGAAGCAATTACGGTTTTGCTGGAAGCGCCGGTGGATGAACTGCGCAGGAGATGCAGGGCAGATGGAACTGTCCGCCCGCTGGCAGCTGACCCCGGGCGCTTTATGCGGCTCTATGACGAACGGCTTGCGGCATACAAGATGGCAACGCACAAGGTAAACACGATGGGAAAGAAAGTGGAAGATGTGACCGCAGAGATCGCAGGGATTCTCACGTCGATCACGCCGGAGTCACAACCATGAAAACAGCAGGAACGTTTGCGCTTGTTCTGGGCCTGGGTCTTCTCGCGTCATCTACTTTGTCGGCCAAACAAAAAGAGCAAAAAGCTGCAGATGGCAAGGTTTGGGATTCAGGCAGCTTCGGCATTTTTGTGAACGGGAAGCGGGTGGGAACGGAAAAATTCAAAATCCAGCAGCATGGAGATTCCAGCGTAGCCATCTCAGAATTGAAGATGCAGCAGGGGAGCTACAAGGCCAGCCAGAAGGCGGAAATGGATCTGGCGCGCAATGGCAATCTCCAGTCGTACACGTGGGAATCAAGCCAGCCGAAAAAAGAAGAGTGCAAGGTGGATACGAAAGACCAGCTTCTGGTGGAACACATCACGCCGGCAGACCAGAAGGTGCTCGATATCCAGCACCTCCTTCCCGCTTCCACCGCCATCCTTGACGACAACTTCTTCTCTCAGCGTGAAGTCCTGTTGTGGCATTACCTGGCCGCATGCTCCAGGACAGCCAACCAGCTTGCATGCAAGCCCGCGACATTCCCTGTCTTGATCCCGCAACAGCATATTTCAGTGGATGCAACGCTGCAATTGCTTGGCCATGAAGAAGTCAGCTCCAGCGGTGTTGAACGGCAATTAAACAAGGTACAACTCGAGCTGCACAGTCCACAACAAGTGGTCTGGATGAACGACAAGAGCAAGGATTCCGAGCTCCGCTGGGTACTGTGGGTGGACGAGAATTACAAAATTGTGAAGATCACGGTAAGCAACAGCAATGTAGAAATAGTGCGCGACGGCGGCAGTTCGCCGGTTTCAATTGGAGCTCTTTCAACGGCTCCCCGGAAGTAGACTTATGAACCAAGTCCGTAAAATCGCAACCATTGCATTATCAATCTTCATTTGTGTGGGCCTTAGCTCCTTTGCCTTCGCCGTGCAGAAAGGCAGCAAAGGCGGCGGCAGTAAGGTATGGGACTCCGGCAGTTTTGGCATTTTCATGAACGGCAAGCGCGTGGGAACGGAGAAGTTCACCATTGAGCAACGGAGTTCGCAGATTAGCGTGGCCACCTCTGAGATCACTGTGGATGACGGCCACGGCAAAGTCACGCAGACCGCGGAGATGCATGTGGCTCCCAACGGAGAACTCCTTTCCTATGTGTGGAAGGGACTGACGCCGCAGAAAGAGCAATCCACAGTGGAACCCAAAGAGCAGTTGCTGGTGGAGCATGTGGTTCCGGCCGACCAGAAGAAGATGGATGTTCCCTACATCCTGCCGCCGTCCACGGTGATTCTGGATGATAACTTTTTCTCTCAGCGCGAGCTATTGGTGTGGAGATATCTGGCAACAGGATGCATTATGAAGCCAAATGAAGGACGCATGTGCGCACCGAGCCACTTCGGCATCCTGGTTCCGCATCAGCACACCTCCGCTTCTGCCGTGGTGGAGTTGATGGGCCGCGACAAAATCATGGTGAAGGGCCACGAGGAGGAGCTGAATAAATTCAAGATGGAGTCGGACGGCGTTGTCTGGAATTTCTGGGTGAGCGATGACTACAAAGTCCTGAAAATGACCGTTCCTTCCGGCAACGTTGAGGTGGTAAGAGACTGAAATTGGATTTGGTAATTGGGTAATCTGGTAAATGAGTAATTTGGCGGATGGAACAGCTGCGATTTTTGCCAATTACCCAATTACGAAATTACTCAATTACCAAATTGCTAGCACTTCCGGGCACTCATCGGTGCGACAATCACGGTAAAATACCTTTAACCCCGCAGCATCATGAACAACCACCGCTCTGACATTCTTTTCTTTTTTGGTGTGCTGATCTCATTGTGGTTCGCGTACACGGTGCGCGACGTGCTGATGCTGATCTACGTGAGCGCGCTGTTTGCGGTGGTGCTGGCGCCTGCTATCGGGTTGATACAGAAGATGCGGATCAACGGCTGGCACGCGGGACGCGGCTTTGCGATCGTGTTTCTTATACTGATGCTGCTTTTGCTGGGAACGCTCTTTATGGTATTCGCGTTTCCCCCGATTTACCACGATGCGCGGCAATTCTCGTCTGACTGGCCGCGTCATATGGCCAGTCTTACTGAAGAGCTAAAGCATCTGCCCTTCGGCAACAAAGTTGATCCGGCGGAACTCCAGAAGTACGCCACAGAAATTGTGGGCGGCGCAGGCGGGCTGTTCCTGAATCTGGCAGGAGGAATTTTCGGGCTGTTTACGGCAATCATCCTCACTGCCTATTTCATTATTGATGGTGAACGAACACTGCAGTGGGTAATTTCGCTCTTCCCTCTTCAGCAGCAGAACCGCCTTTCCGCGACTTTGCTGCGTGCCAACAAACGCATGCGCAACTGGCTGATGGGACAATCCATCATGATGGCGTTCATGGGAATTGCAAGCCTGGTGGTTTATTACTCGCTGCACCTCAAATATTTTTACATTCTGGCAATGTTCGCCGGAGTTGCCGATATCATTCCCATTGCAGGGCCCATCAG
>DASUBD010000537.1:0-3831 GCA_035763445.1 Candidatus Angelobacter sp. | reverse complement strand
CTAAAACTCATGTCCAGCTAGACAGCGTCCAGCGAAACAACATCCAGCGGGGACAGCTTAACGGTTTCCCTGCTGTCCGCCTCCGCCTCCACCTTGGCGCTCGCGCTGCTCGCGCTCCCTCTTCTCGCGCTCTCGGCGCTGTTCTTCTGTTTCCTGACCGCCCTGTTTTTTCATCGGATCGTCATTCATGGGTTCCCCCTTCTAAAGTCAGCATCTACATCTTAAGTTCAGACTCTACGACCACCGCCGCGAACTCGCCATCCATGAAATACCTGTGCCGCAGCGTATTGCCCCGTAGGAGAAATACCTGCCTCACTCAATTATTTCGATTTCCCTTCAGGAGATACTTAAGCGCCGGCTCGAAAGACTATGCTGGACAACTTATTAACTAACTTCTAGTATCGTGCTGATCCCATAGGTCTATCGTGAAATCTATCCAGTATGTTGCCAGCGTCTGTGTCTGTTTTTTCGGGTGTTTTGTTACTCCTGCTCGGGCACAGAACTCGTGTCCTGCCCCGCCACCTCTCCGCGGAACCGCCAAAGGCAACATTTTTACTGACCAGCAGGAGATGGATCTCGGCGACGCAATGGCAGAGCGAGATGAGAAGGATTTTCACGTAATTCACAGCGACCAGCTCAACGCGTACGTGAATGGCATCGCCCAGCGCCTCTTGGCTCAAATGCCGCCGACTCAACTGAAGTTTCGCATAGTACTCGTTGATCTACCTGTCGTAAACGCTTTCACCATGCCGGGCGGCAGGATCTATGTCACGCGCAAGCTTGTTGCATTTGCAAGGAGCGAAGATGAGCTTGCCAGTGTTCTGGGGCATGAACTTGGTCACGCGCTCACTCATCAACCCGCTGCGGACATGAGCAGACTGTTTCGCGAAGTGCTCGATGTGACTGAGGTTGGTGACCGCGCCGATATATTCCTGAAGTACAACCAGATGATCGACAACGCTGCTCGCAAACAGCTGCGTTTCAATTTTGAGGAAGACCGGCAGGAACAACTGGTTGCCGACCGCTACGGACTCTACGCTCTGACCCGCGCAGGCTACTGGCCCGCCGCGATGGCCACTTTCTGGGATCGGCGTGCCCAGACGGAAGGCAAGACAGGGAATTGGCTTACGGACCTTTTTGGGGGCACGACACCGAATCAGCAACGGTTGCGCCAAATGCGCCAACCAATTCCCATGCCGGTTGCGTGCATAGCGCCTCGCCTGGCTACCTCGACCGCCTTTCAATCATGGCAACAGTCGGTGATTGCATACACGGCGTTTGGAGGTTTGCAGTCGCTTCCGGGTTTGGTATGGCAACGCCAACTTTCTCCGCCTCTGGAGAGCGAGATCTCCAATGTGAGGTTCAGCCCCGACGGTAAGTATTTGCTCGCACAGGACGACTTTAATGTTTACCTTCTCTCCCGCGAACCCTTGCGTGACATCTTTCGGATACCTGTCGATGACGTCGAGCCTGCCACTTTTACTCCTGATTCTCAGTCCATCCTCATCTGGACCCGCTCCTTGCACGTTGAGAAGTGGAATGTGACCTCGCAGATGCGCACCGAAGTGCATGAAGTGGTTACTCCCGAGGCTTGCTCTCAGACCGGCGTCTCGCCGGACGGAACCATTGCAGCTTGCATCCAAACTGCCTTCGCACAAGGCGGTCTGCGTTTCAATCTTTCTCTGTTGAATGTAGCCACGAGTGCCCCTCTCATTTCCAAGGAGAACTTCTACCAGTTCGCATCAGAGGACTTGATGGCTCTGGTTTTTACTGTGCTCTCGCCTGGGCGAAACTCGCTTTTTCATATGGATTTTTCTCCTGACGGTCATTACTTCGCGATTGCTCGGGGCCACGAAGAGTTGGCTTGGGATCTTACGACCCATTCCCCAGTCAAACTGGCTTCCGCCGTTAAAAATATAATGAGTGGGGGATTTGCCTTCGATGGTCCGAACCAGATCGTCGGTATCAATCTCTTTGATCCGAAGAAATCCGGCAGCGCGGAGTTTCCTTCTGGCCCGGCGGGTAAGGAGATCCCTTTTTATCGGCAGTCCTTCACTAGGCCGGCCCATGGGGATGGAATCCTTGTACGGCCGGCCGGTGACAATGCTGTCGCTTTGGTTGATCTCAAGACAGCGGCGGGTCCTTTAACCAGCAAAACAGCGGCCCTGGATGTATACGACGATGTTTATGCACGTCCGAAACCCGACGGCAGCATCGGCCTCTTTGATCTTAAAACCCGCCAGGAAATGACATCTGCGCCTTTGCTGGGGCATTGGATTGGCTCTCTTCGAACCGCTGAAGTGTCTTCTGACCTCAAGTGGTTTGCAGCTTCAGGTGAGTCGAGGGGCGCCCTTTGGAAATTAACGGATGGAGATCGCGTTTTCCACGTTCGCGGATTCGCTTCCTGCTGGTTCTCCCCGCAGGACAGTCTCTATGCCGGCTTCAGTCCGTACCTCAAGGAAGAACGCAGCATGGGTATTCTCAATCCAGTGAGCAATACGATTCAGCCGGGAATCAAACTGGATGAAGATGTTGAGGTCGGGCAGCTTGGAAAATATTTGCTGTACACGCGCCGTGAGAAAGGGAAATGGAACAGTCCCGTCGATCTAGAATTGCGTGACGTGGTCACCGGAACGGTGCTTTGGACGAAGCACTTTTCTCATGAAACGCCCGGAATTTCTGCGTCCTCTTCGACTGGAGAAATTGCGCTGGTCCTGCCGCTGGTTAGTGATGAGGCGAAAGAAGAAGAAAAACACAATGCGAGCCTCGCCTCGGAGGCGAAGGCGATATCGTCGAAGAATACGGCCAGTCTGATTGAGGTTGTTAACGCGCAGGACGGAAAACTGCGCGCCGAATTCGCCGTCGATACGGGCAACCGTTCGTTCACAATTCATAGGGTGTTTCCAGCGGGGAATTGGATGGTAATCAAGGATAATAAGAACCGCTCCCTGGTGTATTCGTTGGGCGGGAAATTGATCGGACGAGCATTTGGCAGCCGTCCGGCAGTTTCATCGGACGGTAAACTGGCTCTTGAAACCCAGCCTGGAACACTCGAGATTTACAGCCTGGACAGCGTTGCCGAGCGAGAGACGCTCAGCTTCGGAGCGCCCCTCGCGTTTTACGAGTTCGTGGAAAATGGCTCCGAACTCTTCGCGGTAACAGCGGATCAAGCTGCTTATTTGCTCAAAGTAGGCCAGTCAAATCCTCAGACTCTCGCGAAAAATGCGGCGGCAAAAAGGCAAAGTGCTGATTAACCGGCTAATCGGAGAATCCATTTGTGCAGGCGTATTAGTCACCAACCGGTTATCCCTCGATTTTCTGTTGACTTTTGATTAACTCTCGGGTATACAGGAGCTTCGGCTGGAACATCAGCCGGGCAGTCTCGTGCGAAGGGATGTGAGCCGCCTTCTTGGGCGGCTTTTGTCTTTTATGGAGGTCATAAGGGCGCGTTAAACGTGGGCGTTGCCAAATGGATCAGGAAGCCATCACACACCCTTGGCACGTCGTAGCCTTGGCGCACAAACCTTGGCGGAGGCGGCTAATCGCAGAACATATGGAAAATTAGAAATCCATGCAACTTGGTTGAAAACAAACGATCGGACTCATTTCTAATCGCGGAAATTTCCGCGATTAGAAAAAGCGAACCGACCATCCTTACTTACCTTTTGCGCGCCTTATCCGCGCAAGGTATTTGTAGTGCTCCCCTCAAAACTAGACAGTCAGGGCCTCGGAATTTAGTACAGCTTTGAACGCCAAGAAGGCCTCGTGCGGGGTGCGATTGCGAACTCCGCGATGAGGCCGGTCGTGATTGTACTCCTCGATCCAACGCGC
>DASUBD010000536.1:0-7049 GCA_035763445.1 Candidatus Angelobacter sp. | reverse complement strand
ATGGTGCTGCAGATTGAAACTACGACATATTCTCCACCTTCCAATGAGCGCGAATCCGCTATGGTTGTAATCTGGGAATCCGTACTCGGACTGGAAAGAGTCGGAATCAATGACAACTTCTTCGAACTGGGCGGCGATTCCATCATAGCGATGCAGATTACGTCACGTGCGCTGGCGGCAGGAATTAAGGTCAGCACGCAACTCATGTTCAAACACCAAACCATTGCTGAATTAGTGGCGGGTGTGGCTACGGATGAGACATCATCTCGTGAAGCTGGTGTCGAGGATTTAAATACGGCATCGATCACTCCAATTCAAGCGTGGTTCTTTGAACGTGATATTCCCAACCGTAACCATTGGAATCAGGCGGTTTTGCTCCAAACTCCCGAAGCTATTCAGCTCGATGCGTTTTCCCAAGCGCTCATGGCGGTATGCCAGCAACACGGCGCTCTGGCATCGCGTTTTCATCACACGGATAACGGCTGGAAATTAAGCAGCGAGCAGTTCGATCCGGCAAACATGTTTTCCGTTATTGATCTCTCTGAAACTCCAGAAGATCGCAGATCGGCGGCGGTAACTGAGCAAGCGAATGAGATTCAGAGAAGTCTCGATATTGAGAAAGGGCCACTTGCCCGTTTTGCATATTTCAAGATGGGGAATTTGCCTGGCCGGTTCCTTGCAATTGTGCATCATCTTGCCGTGGATGTTGTCTCCTGGAGAATATTGCTGCGCGATCTGGAAACCACCTATCAGCAGGCCTTGAACGGTGAAGAATTGCACCTGCCCAGCCCAGGTACATCTTATTTCGAGTGGGCCCGCCGGATGAATCAATATGCCGCCGGCCCTGAAATTACATCTCATCTCGACTTCTGGCTCAAGCCCGCAATGCAACGGGCACTCCCGCTGCCGACTGACTTCCTTGTGAGTGGCTATCCACGTTCCTCAATGCGGATGTATGAAGCAGCCATTCCTCATGACCAAACGGAACTTCTGCTGCGCGGCGCTCCTAAAAAATTGAAATCACCGATCAGTGAGATTCTGCTGAGTGCGCTGGCGATCACCCTTGCCCGCTGGACTGGAAATCCCTGGTCGCAAGTGCATCTGGAGGGACACGGGCGGGAAGAATTGTTCCCGGATGTGGACCTCACCCGGACTGTAGGATGGTTCACAAGCATCTTCCCCGTGCTGCTTCATGGACAAACGGATAACTTTGAAGCAACTCTGGAATCAGTGCGCCGGGAATTTCGCAGTGTGCCGCACGGAGGCATCAGCTATGGAATACTCCGTTATCTCCATCCCGACTCTTCCATTCGCGAAAGATTTGAGCAACTGCCGGACGCGGATATCTGTTTCAATTACCTGGGGCAATTCGATACCACGTTGAAAGCCTCTGGACCCTTCATCAGCACACCTGAATCGCCGGGTGATTCGCAGCCGCCTGAAACTCAGCAAAGCCATTTGCTGGCTGTTGATGCCAGCGTGATGGGCGGACGCCTGCGTCACGTCTGGACTTATAACAAGGATGCATACAGTCAGGAGACGATCGAGCGTATCGCAGGCTATTTCAATGAGGCCCTGGAAACCGCTGCCGGTCTGTGCCGGGCACAGGAGCATGAGTCCATGGCCGTAGCTCTTGGATAATTCCTTCTTGCCTTCTCAGCCGCATTCAACCCAATTCTATTCCCTGCTCACAACCATTTGAATTGAATCATGCAAATTGTTTCTACCCAGACCGAAGGACTCGTCGCTCTTACCCGGCCGCTCAGCCCTGCAATCCTGAACTGCGAGCTGACATATATGAAGCGCTCCTGGATTGATTACGACCTGGCTGCCAGGCAGCACCTGGATTATGTCAGGGGGTTGCAGCGTCTGGGAATTGATGTCGTAACCCTTCCGCCGGAACCGGAAATGCCGGATGCAGTCTTTGTGGAGGATACGGCGCTTGTTCTGGACGAAATCGCAGTGATCAGTTCGCCCTGTGCCTCGCGCAAGCGGGAGCTGGGAAGTATGCGGCAGGCGCTGGAGAAATATCGGGAAATTACCGTCGTTCCTGCAAGCGCCAAATTCGAAGGCGGGGATGTCGTAGGGAACGGTCGCCGGTTGTTTGTCGGCTGCTCGACTCGAACCAATACTGATGGCTTTGAGAGCTTGCAATCAATAGTGCAATTCTATGGTTATGAACTGGTTCCGGTACAGGTTCGTGGCTGTTTGCACCTTTCCACTGCCGCTTCTTATCTTGGGGATGATACTTTCCTGATAAATCCACAATGGATGGATCGCTCTCCATTTTCCAGATATCGTTTAATCGAGGTGCCGCACCATGAGCCCTGGGGTGCCAATGTATTGAGCCTGGGGGGTTCCATTTTGGTACCTGCAACGTTTCCTTGCACCTGCGAGTTGCTTGAGCGGCTTGGCTATTCAGTTTTTCCGGTAGACGTAAGTGAATTGCTAAAGGCGGAAGCAGGAGTAACCTGTATGACACTAATTTTCAAGGGTTTGTCGGCTTCCATAGATCTGGCCCCCGGGCTCTCATCCTTACAGCAAACTCCGTTGCCGCCCTTGGAGGACAGTCTTACAAAACGTTAGGTGCAGGTACTATCGATGTGGAACAATTCTTACCAATGTAGTAAATTTTCTGCCTAAGATGACCTCTAGGCCTCTGGCCCGTCTTTAAATAGGCAGATGTGAGCAGTGGACCCGCATAGATGAAAATGGGGGGCTGAACAAAATGGACACGTTACTGCGCGACTTTCAACACAGTATTCGCATGCTGGTAAAGAACCCAGCTTACACGCTGGTCATATTGCTTACACTCGCTCTTGGCATCGGGGCTAATACGGCAATGTTCAGCGTCGTCAACACGCTTTTGCTCCAACCCCTGCCTTATCAAGATTCTGGCAATCTGGTTTCCGTATGGACCACCAGCAAACGTGGAGAGCGAACTAATACCGCGTATCCCGATTATCGCGAGATTCGCGATCAGAACCGCAGTTTCGAAGCCATTGCTGCTTACACTCGTCGTCCTATCAATGTGACCGGCAAACAGGATCCGGAGCGTCTTCGTACTCTGGTAGTGTCGCCGGAGTTTCTCTCCATCCTGCGCATTCAACCGCCCCTTGGACGCAATTTCCAGGCCAAGGATGGAGAATGGGGCGCACCGCATGTTGTGATTATCAGCGATAAGCTGTGGCGTCGGAGCTTCGGCGCAGATCCTCAGGTGATTGGCCGGGACATTAGTCTTGATGGACAACCATATTCCATCATTGGAGTGTTACCCGCGGATTTCTGGTTCATGGATCTGACCGATCAGATGATGGTTCCCCTCAGTGTCTCTCCCGGATATAACAATCGCGGCAATCACAACCTGACTATGATTGCCCGGCTGCGTCCGGGCGTATCCCGGGAAACTGCTGCGAGCGATCTCACAAGCATTGCGAATTCAATCGGAGAAAAGGTCTTAGCTAATAAGGGAGTGAGCTTCAATCTCACTTCACTGCAACAGGAAGTCGTGGGGAATATCCGCGCTGCAATACTTGTCCTGATGGCGGCTGTAGGCTTTGTGCTTCTGATTGCATGCGGCAACCTGGCCAGCTTGCTTATGGCGCGGGCCATCGTCCGCCAGAAAGAAACCGCAATTCGGCGGGCTCTGGGCGCGACTCCCGGGTTGTTGTTGAGGCAGTTTTTGACCGAAAGCATTGTGCTCGCACTGCTGGGTGGGGTTTTCGGAGTGCTCCTGGCCTTCTTGACCACCCGATTGATTCGTGTGATTAGCCCCAGCACTTTGCCGCGGGCTGCCCAGGTTCATATCGATCCTGCCGTGCTCCTGTTTGCTCTGGCCGCTTCTTTGGTTACTGGAATTATTTTTGGGATCATTCCCGTAATACATTCCTCCAAAGTGAACGTGAATGAGACCCTCAAGGAGGGCAGTCACGGTTCCGGCGAGGGCAAAGGACAATATCGAGTCCGTGCCAGCCTGGTGGTTACTGAAGTCGCCCTTGCTCTGGTGTTGCTGGCTGGCGCTGGATTGATGATCAGAAGCTTGCATTTGCTTCGCGGAGTTGACTCCGGATTTGATGAAACCAATGTTCTGATCTTCCAGGTGAATTTGCCGCAGGAAAAATACACGAATCCGGACCTCATGAAAGGCTATCCTTTCCCGGCGGCTACTCAAAAAGCTGCTGTGTTCCTGCAGGAAGCCACGGACCGTATCAGCCAGATACCGGGTGTTCGCGCTGTGGGTGTGACCAGCAATGTGCCTGTGAGCGGTTTGAGTTGGGACAAGGTTGTCACATTTTATGACCGTCCGTTGCCTGCCAGCGTAGAACAGCTACCTCCCATAGAGTATCGCCCCATAGTGGGTGACTATTTCCGCGCAATGGGCATTCGGCTCATCAGCGGAAGGGTTTTTGATGCTCATGATAACCAGGATTCCCGGCTGGTTTGCATTGTGAACCAGGAATTGGTTCGGCGCTATATGAATGGCGAGAACCCGATCGGCAAGCAGCTCTCCGTGAATCCGCCTATCTCACTTCTTCCGCCATCGTTGCGAGCCGAGGATTATCCCAAGGACCAACAAAAGTTCACGATTATTGGAGTGGTGGGGAACGCCCGTTACAGTTCCATCCAGCGGGAAGCCGGACCTATGGTTTACGCGCCGTATGTTCAAAATGCTGAAGCAATGCTGACCATGTGGTTTACCATCCGCACTGATCGCGATCCCATGTCTTTCGTCAGTCCGGTTCGCCGGCAGATGGCGGATCTTGATAGCGAGTTGCCGCTTGGAGCCATGTCAACGATGGAAGAAGTTGTCACCGACGAAATTGGCCGGCCTCGCATTGAGATGTTTGTGCTCAGCGCCTTTGGTGGATTGGCGCTGCTGCTGGCCGGAGTGGGAGTGTATGGCGTAATGTCTTATTCCATTGCCCAGCGCACACGCGAAATCGGAATTCGTATGGCGCTTGGCGCCCGGCTCAAGGACGTAATGAGTATGGTCATGCGCCAGGGCATCATACTAATTACGTTTGGGCTCATCATTGGTTTTGCCGGAGCCATGATGCTCACGAAAATGATGAAATCCATGATTTACGGGATTGGAGTCACAGATCCCGCCGTTTTCGTAACAACTTGTGCACTGCTCGTCTTTTCGGCGTTGATGGCAACTTATTTCCCGGCGCGCCGGGCCACGAAGATTGATCCTCAGATCGCATTGCGAAACGAGTAATCAGAACGTTCCGATTCACGTCCGGCCCGGATGGAATGAAGGCAGGTCATGCCTGCATTCGGCTGCAAACCATTCGGGCTGAACTCTTATCTGTGGAGGAACTGCGGGTGTGCAGAAACCGTGGTTCCGAATGACTCTTTGCGCTAAATCTGGCGCGCTTCGCCTTCAATCTATTGGCTCTCGTGATCAAACAACGCTGATACGATTCCCTTGAGCTGAATTGCATCGCTTCGTTACATCAAGAGGTGTATCTATGACCCAAGTGACATCTCAAACTGCTACTGCTGCTGTTGGCCGGGCGCGCCGTAAGATCGCCATCTCTTCAGATGATTTAGTCAAAACGGGTTCCTTAAATCCCGGCCAGACACTGCCGCTGGTAATTGAACCCGCCACTGATCGCGTGGATGTTCTCAACTGGGCCGAGCACAATCGCAGCTTTATTCAAACCGAGTTGCTCGAGCACGGCGCCGTTCTATTCAGAGGATTTCCTATAGCCACAATGGATGACTTCCATTGTTTTGTGAGCACTGTTTCGGGCGCCCCTTTGGAGTACAAGGAACGAAGCTCTCCACGCAGCAAAGTTGGCGATAATATCTATACTTCAACCGAGTATCCTGCCGATCAGAGCATCTTCCCTCATAACGAACATTCGTACTCCAACACGTTTCCGCTGAAGCTCTTCTTCTGGTGCGATATTCCGGCCCAGCAGGGAGGCGAAACGCCCCTAGGGGATACGAGAAAGGTCTATCAAAGAGTGCCTCCCGCTGTGAGAGACAAATTCATGGAGAAGGGCTGGATGTTCGTCAGGAACTTCAACAACGGCTTTGGGCTGCCGTGGCAAACTGTTTTTCAGACAACGGAAAAGTCAGCAGTAGAAGATTATTGCCGCAGGTCCGGCATTGAATGGGAATGGCGCAATGGAGATAAGCTGCGCACCAGGCAAGTACGCCCAGCCATTGCCAGTCACCCTCATACAGGGCAACTCACATGGTTTAACCATGCCACGTTCTTTCATGTCACTACGCTTGATCCGGCAATGACTGCTGCACTGAGAGCCGCATATAGAGAGGATGAGTTGCCGAATAACACTTTTTATGGCGACGGTTCTCCTATCGCCGACGAAGTCGTGGCATCTCTGCGCCAAGCCTATCAGGCTGAAATGATTTCTTTCCCCTGGCAAGCGCGCGACGTGGTGTTGATTGACAATATGCTTACTGCGCACGCTCGATCATCATTCGTCGGTCCAAGGCGCACTCTGGTTGCAATGGCTGAGCCGTACCAGCGTCCGAGCTCCTGAATCTCAAATCTGCCCCTGGGTTTCAAGCAATGACTTTATCCAAATCGGATGATACAACTCTAATCAAGATCGGCCTGAGGTCAGACCTGCCGGCGCCGGGCACAGTAAAAGAGTTTTTTGCGGCTGGCAGGTTTTTATGTCTCGCGAACGTGGAGGGGATAGTCTATGCGACAAACAACGTTTGTCCGCATTGGGGTGGTCCACTGGGCCAGGGGAAAATTATCAATGGAAAGATAGTATGTCCCTGGCACAATTGGGAATTTGATCCCAGGACCGGAGAGACGCGAAGAAAATTGAACGCCCGGCTGACCATGCACAGGGTCATTGTGGATGGTGAGGATGTCCTGATTGAGTTCAGAGACGAGACATAGTTGGTCTAGCCTTTTGCGTTCGGCAGCGCCGGGTGATCCACAGCCACAAAGCGAAATTCACTCGTATATCGGCGATCGAGGGCGTCTGCAAGCCACAATTCTTCGGGGCCGGGCAGCATTTCAGAGATTTCGATGGTTGCCTGAGGCAGCTTCGCCTCGA
>DASUBD010000535.1:0-3547 GCA_035763445.1 Candidatus Angelobacter sp. | reverse complement strand
CATTCCAGCAACTACCGGACGGGCTATGTGGTTCAGCAGCCACTCCACCATGGCGGGATCAGCAAGAGTGTCAATGGAGTAGGCGCCCATGCCGCCGGTGTTGGCGCCGGTGTCGCCTTCGCCAACGCGTTTGTGGTCTTGTGAAGCCACCAGCGGTGCCACGCGCTCACCATCGCTCAGGACCAGAAAAGAAATCTCATCGCCCTGCAGGAACTCCTCCAGCACCACGCGGCTCACGGGAGAGCCCAGCAATTTACCGCTGAACATGCTGCCCGCGGCTGTGGCTGCCTCTTCTTTGGTTTGAGCTATTACCACTCCCTTGCCGGCAGCCAGCCCATCAGCTTTTACGACCACTGGGGTGGAAAAGAGTCCCAGAGACCTGCGCGCTTCATCCTCGGACTTGCACACAGCGTAATGGGCTGTGGGAATGTTGTACCGCTGCATGAACTCTTTGGCGAAGCTCTTGCTCGACTCCAGTTGGGCTGCAGTCTGGGTGGGCCCAAAGATCTTCAATCCGCGGCGTAGAAATTCATCCACCACACCAAGGGAGAGCGGAAGTTCAGGGCCTACAACCGTTAAGTCGGGCTGGACCTGATGGGCAGCCGCCAGCAGGGCCTCCAGATTTTTAGGATCGCCGGGAAGACAAGTGGCTTCGTCGCAGATGCCGCCATTGCCCGGCAGGCAATAAAGCTGCGAAATGCGGGCGGACTGGCGCAGCTTCCACACCAGCGCGTGCTCACGACCCCCGCTTCCGATGACCAATACTTTCATAAGACGGCGTAAGACTTACGAGGATAAATCATAGCCGCTGGAAGCGCGAAGTCACGGCTTAGATTGATTTTGTTGCACGGCTAGGGGAAGCGGCACGACTCTGGACAGCCGTGCCGCTCAAAAGTGTAAGTTTGAGAAAGCTAATTGCCCGACGCGGTAGTTTGGGCAGTTCCGGTCATGCCCAATTGCCACATCAGAAAGCTCAGTTCGCGAACATTGTTTTCAATCTGCTTGCTCACCGGTGCTCCGCCTGAATGTCCGGCATTAGTGTCATAGTGCAGCAGAATGGGTTTGTCAGAGCCATTTGACGCCTGCAGCAGGGCCGTCATCTTGCGCGCGTGCAGAGGCGCCACGCGAGTATCGGCGTCGCCGGTCAGGAACAGCACTGCCGGATAGTTTGTTCCCGGCTTGACATGCTGGTAAGGCGAGTAGGCGTAAATGAATTTGAAGTCGTCGGCATTTTGTGCTGTTCCGTATTCGGGCACCCAGTAGCGAGCTACAAGGAATTTGTCGTAGCGCAGCATGTCGAGCAGCGGGTACCCGCAAATCACAGCGCCGAACAGGTCAGGCCTCTGGGTGAGCGCTGCGCCCACCAGCAAACCGCCATTGCTGGAGCCCCGAATAGCCAGGCGTTGCGGAGTAGTGTATTTCTGTTGCACCAGCCATTCGGCTGCGGCGATGAAATCATCGAAAACGTTCTGCTTCTTTTCCCGCATGCCGGCGTGATGCCATGCTTCGCCGAACTCAGAACCTCCACGCAGATTCGGCAGGGCGTAGACGCCGCCACTATCGATCCAGGCAGCGGCAAACGGATTGAAGCTGGGCATCATGGCGATATCAAACCCGCCATAGCCTGTGAGCAGCGTGGGATGCGAGCCATCCAGCTTCAGGCCTTTGGCATGGGCCAGGAACATGGGAATTTTGGTCCCATCTTTTGAGGTGTACCAGACCTGGCTGACTTCGTATTTATCTGCGGAGATGGGAATCTTGTCCTGAAACCAAACTGATTGTTTTCCCGAGGACACGTCATAGCGATAGATGCTGGGCGGAATGTAAAACGAGTTGAAAGTGTAGAAGCCCTCGCTATTGTCCCAGCTTCCGCTGAGACCGGAGAGAGTACCCAGCGCCGGCGGCTTGATTTCGCGAATGAGCTTGCCGTCCGGGGTTAAGACCTTCAGGGTGGTCACCACGTTTTTCGTATATCGCGCCACAACCTTCCCTCCGACCAGTGAGACGCCTTCCAGCACGCTGTCACTCTCGGGGAGGATCTCACGCCAATGCTGGCGGCCAGGATTCTTGAGGTCAACCTGCAGCAGGCGGCTGTTGGGCGCTTTCCAATCCGTCACCATGTACAACTTGTCGCCCGCAATGGAAGGTTCGAACGCCGCCTCCACATCATTCACCACCGGTGTTACAGGACCTTTGGCCTTCAGGTCCCGGAAATAGACATCCGTTTTTGTAGCTGCTGAACCGTAGCTGACGGTAATTACAAGATAGTGGCCATCGAGCGAGACGGCGTCAAAGATGAGCTTTTCCGGCCCATATCCTTTGCCAAAGATCTCTGCATCCTGGTCGGCCGCGGTTCCGATTTTGTGCAGGTAAACGCGAGGGCCTTCACTTGTATGCTTCGTATAATAGAAGGCGGTCTTGTCCGGCAGCAGAGCCAATCCCGAGTAGCGGGCACGCGGCAGTTTGTCGAGTTCGCGGTGCGCATTGACGTCGTAAAGGTGCGCGGTAATCTCATCTTCGCCGCCATGACGCAAACCATAAAGAAGCAATGAACCATCATGGCTCACAGAACTTAAGACCACGCTGGTGGTGTGGGCCGGATCCAGTTTTTCCGGGTCAACCAGCAGTTCGTCTTTTCCCGAGATGCCACGGCGCACAAAAAGAGAGCTCTGGTCCTGGTCAGGCAAACGGCGGGTGAAAAAGTAGCGTCCGCCGCGTAGTACGGGCGTATTCATGGTCTCAATTTTCAGCAGGGCGGCCACTTTTTTATCAAGGGCATCCTGGCCGGGGACGTTGTTGAGCCGCGAGTAAGTGTATTCGTTTTCAGCATCGATCCACTTGCGCGTCTCAGGACTGTTCTGGTCTTCCAGCCAGCGATAAGGATCAGTGATTTCAATACCGTGCAGATTTTCTTTTACATCGTTAACTGCAGTTTTAGGCGGTTCAGGCGAGGCTGGGGTGCGTGGCGCCTGAGCGGGCAGTGCAGCAGTGATCAGGATTGCAAAGGTAATAAGAAAGAGGGGCTTTAAACGCATAGAGGATCGCCTCCGAGAAGAATTCCGGGCAGACGGGCACCAGCTAAAAGCAGCTCTGCCAGTGGCGCGATTCTAGTTTCCGGTGCTGCATGGGTCAAGCCAAGAGATGCAGATGAGTCGCCTGGGACGAATTTTCCAGGCATTCAGGAAACTATTCCCAAGCCGATCCGTATAACTGGACAGCAATAAGGATTTGCGCTCACAATTGCATCCTCAGCCTCGGCTGGCTCGAATTGCTTCTCTCAGACGGAAAGGAAGTTCCCGATGAAAAGATTATCAACGGGCTTTTTGTGTCTGGTATTGCTGCTCACCACGCTGGCTTCAGCGGAGCAGAAGAAGGCGGCCTCCAGCGGGTTACCGCCCATCATTGATCGTGAACTGCTGTTTGGAAATCCGGAAATTGCCGCTCCTCAGCTTTCCCCGGACGGCAGGTACATCTCATTCCTGAAGCCGTGGAACGACACACGCAACATTTATGTGAAGGGAGTGAATGAACCCTTCAGCGCGGCGCG
>DASUBD010000534.1:0-9912 GCA_035763445.1 Candidatus Angelobacter sp. | reverse complement strand
GGGAACGATGCATATGCTTTTTTGCGTCCAACAGAACCGGGCGGCAGCACCAGTTCAACTTGGATTGGATGCAAGTGTCAGCAGCTCAGATGGCAGGTTGCCGTTCTAAGGTGAAAAAGCTACTATCCGGGTACCCAACCTAAACCGCGCTGGCTCCCATCCAACAGCAAAGCAGAGCTACTGCCTCTGACGCGACGATTTACTGAAGGATCGATATCCGCATGCGCCTTTACCTGCTCATAGTTCTGATTCTTTCGTTCGGATTTGTGTCCGCCGGGGCCCAGGAATTACGCCTTCCGCTGCCCAAGAAGAGCAAGTACACGCCGGTTCAAAAGCTTAATCGTGATGGCGTGAAGGCCCTTGGGAAGCATGATGTCGATAAGGCCAAACGCTATTTTTACAAGGCCTACCTTATCGACCCGAATGATCCGTTCACGCTCAACAATCTGGGGTACGTCGCAGAACTTGAGGGCGATGGCGACCGCGCGCAGCGCTACTATGACCAAGCCGAGGCCAATACCTCAGATGCGCTGGTAGATCAATCCACGGAACCGCAGGACATCGGCAAAGCAGTGGACAAAATTGCTGGACGCACTGCGGAAGGGCCAATGAAGGTCAATCAACTGAACAGTCAGGCCGTGCGTCTCTTGAACCAGGACCGTGCTCCGGAGGCCGACCTGCTTCTGCAGCAAGCACTTAAGATGGAGCCCAATAACCCGTTCTCACTGAACAACATGGGCTTCGCCAAGGAAAAAGAGGGTGAGTTGGAGGAAGCGATCCGCTCCTATAGCAAGGCAGCTCAGACCGGATCCCGGGAACCCGTGGTGGTGACTGTAAATAAAGAGTGGCGTGGCCGGGCAATCAGTGAGGTTGCGGGAGAGAATGCTGAAAAAGCGCGGAAAGAGCTTGCGAAAGCCAACAATATAGACGATCAGGTTGCTCGCTTAAACCTGCGCGGCGTTTCCGCCATGAACCGCAATGATCACAAGGCTGCCCGAGAGTACTTCCAGCAGGCCTACAAACTCGATCCCAGGAATTCATTCACCATCAACAACATGGGATATCTCTCCGAGCTCGAAGGAGACAAAGAGACGGCGAGTTCTTATTACGAGCAGGCACAAAATGCCAGACGTTCACGAGCAAGAGTAGCCGTCTCAACCCGGCCGGAGGCGGAAGGCAAGGCCGTGGGACAAGTGGCAGAGCAAAGCGACTCGCTGGTAGACAGTCAAATGCAAGCCGTGGCTGAAGCCAAGCGCCGCGGTGGCGCTCCGCCAACGCTGCGAACACGAGACAACCGCACCGTTATTGATAAGGCCCGCCCGTCGCACACTACACCGTCGAATGTAGGGCAACAACCCCCCGGTCAGGAAGACCAGTCAGAGCCGGCTGCTCCGCAATCAGATCAGCCACCGCAATTGAAGCAGAGGACTCCTCCCGCAGGCAATTCAGCGCCGCAGCAGAATCCGCCACAGAGCAATAGCCAGCAGCCGCCTCGATAGCGGACTGCGAAACACCCTGTGTCGATTGGGAAGCTCGGAGATTTTCACCCAGTTTCACGAACGATGGTGTGTTCACACCAATGGTCCTATCCCGGTGCCCGCGGAGATCGGCTTCAGCAGGGCAGTTTCAACATATCTCTTGGCTGCCCGGGCCGACTGAATGAGCGATTTCCCTTTGGCAAGGTTACAGGCCAATGACGTCGAAAAAGCACATCCAGTCCCGTGGGTAGAAGGACTCGAGATTTTTTTGCCTTCCAGAATAACTGCTGTGTGCTCTTTTTGAACTACCAGATCCAAAGGAGCATCCAGATGCCCTCCAGTGATGATCACAGCCGCTGCTCCCATCCGTTGCAGCCGGAGCGCCGCATCGTTCATTTGCTCTAAGCTGTTGACCTCCAGCCCAGTCAGCATGGCTGCTTCGGCTATGTTGGGGGTGATGACCCAGGCCAGTGGCAGCAAACGTTCTCTTAAAAATTCCAGTCCGTCTTTGGAAATCATCTCTGCACCTGAAGATGATTTAAGAATGGGATCCAGGACAACATGTTTGGGCCGATGGCGTCTCAGAAACGCCGCCACGGAGCGCCCGGCTTCGGCCGATCCCACCATGCCGATCTTTACGGCGGCAATATCAAAGTCAATGGCAAGCTCTTCCACAGTCTCCGTGATGATTCTTCCTTCAACGGGATCCACACGCAGAACGCCCCTGGTGGATTGCACAGTAAGAGCTGTAATGCAGCTGATTCCATAGCACTTGTGTGCCGCGATGGTTTTGATGTCGGCGGTTATGCCGGCTCCGGACGAAGGATCAAAACCGGCAATGGAGAGAACAACCGGTTTGTGGCTGCTTTTGGGCTTTGCCATAGACGAAGTAGGGAATCACCGCACTCAGGTGTATTGTAAACATCCGCATCCCGCAGACTGAAGGTAAGCAACAGGAAAAACCGGAGCACAAGATTTGTTTGCACGATTGAACCTGGTAGACCGGCTTTATCTGTTTTATCTCACAGCGGTGGCTGGTCTCGCCATCTGGGGCTCTCATTCCGTCCTGCGAATCGCTCTCGCGCATTGCGCCATCGCATTGCTGATTGTGCTCCTGGCGATGAATGCTCATCGCTCAAAGGTGATTCGATTCCTTCATGACTGGTATCCGCTGGCGATGTTTATCTTCAGCTTTGAAGAGATTGCGCGCTTCTCTCTGGCGTTGGCTCCGCATTGGCAGGACGCCAGCATCATCGCTTTTGAGCAGCGGGTTTTTTCAACCTCACCAGACTTCTGGGCAAAGCATGGGTCACGCCTGCTGTCTGAAATCATGGATCTGGGTTACTTCTCGTACTATCCGCTTTTTCCCATCGTTGCCGGGTGTTTGTATGCGAGGGAAGAGCGGCGTCCGTTTCATCAGCTTGTGCTCGCAGCAGTGTGGATGTATCTGATCTCATTTTGCGTGTATCTGGCATTTCCTCTGGAGGGCCCGCGGAGGGCTCTGCCCGGGTTTCATGCTCCTCCGCCCGGGTGGCTTTTCACTGCAATTGTAGGAGTTATTCAGAGTGGAGCTGGCGTCCGTGGAAACGCCTTACCCAGCAGCCATGTGGCGCTGGCGCTTCTGTGTGCTTTCTCGGCTCAGCGATGGCTGCCGCGATTGGCGCCTTTCGCCTGGACAGCTCTTTGCCTCATCTGCCTTGGCGCGGTCTACGACGGATATCATTATTTTTCCGATGTTCTCGCCGGCCTTCTGGCGGCGCTAACCTCATCCCGATTGAGTAGTCTAACCGTCAGCCTAAGTTGTAAAATCGAGCAACCAACGAGACCACGATTTTCTTAAGCAAAGTTCTTAAGTTACCTCCTGGAGGAAATTCATGAAATCTTCCTGCCGGCTCTTTCTTGTTCTGCTGGCGCTTACATCTATCTCGATGGCGCAGGGCCAGACGAAAAAGGGCAATGCGTCTTCTGCCAAAGCGCCAGCGAGTTCAACATTTCAAGTCCCCGTAGAGTATTACAAGCTGCCGAATGGGCTGCGCGTCTCGCTTTCACCGGACCATACAGCTCCAACGGTCACCGTCGCGGTCTACTACCGCATTGGGTTTCGCGTTGAACCGCGCGATCGCACCGGCTTTGCCCATCTTTTCGAGCACATGATGTTTCAGGGTTCACAGAACCTGGGGAAGATGGAGTTCATCAGACTGGTGCAGAAAAATGGCGGGATCCTGAACGGGTCGACGCGCTTCGACTTCACCAACTATTTTGAGGCGCTGCCTTCCAATAAGCTGGAGACCGCATTGTGGGCCGAAGCTGACCGTATGCGAGGCTTGAACATTACGGAAGAGAACCTGAAGAACCAGCAGGGTGTGGTCGGCAATGAAGTGAAAGTGAATGTGCTGAACCGCCCCTATGGCGGTTTCCCCTGGGTGGACATGCCGCAATACGCGAACACCAACTGGTACAACGCCCACAATTTCTATGGCGACCTGAAAGACATTGAAGCGGCGAAGCTTGAAGATGTGCAGAAGTTTTTTAAAACCTATTATGTGCCCAGCAATGCGGCGTTGGCCGTGGTAGGTGATTTTGATCCGGCGCAGGCGAAACAGTGGATCCAGAAATATTTTGCCGGTATCCCGTCACCTCCGCAGCCAAAGCTGCCCGATCTGACAGAGCCACGGCAGGAAAAAGAAAAACGCGCCACTAAGGTTGACGCTCAGGCCAAACGGCCTGCCATTGCTCTGGCCTACCACATGCCGGCGCGCAACACGCCGGAATACTATGCCATGGGCATACTCAACCAATTGCTGCTTGAAGGTGATGACAGCCTGTTGCACGAGGAACTGGTAAAGAAGCGCGCTCTTACCTCTGAAGTTGACGGTGGCGTCAACCTGCTGGGGAATCTTTATAACTACAACGGCCCCATGCTCTGGACCGCCTATCTGTTTTATGACAACGAGGTGAAACCAGAGACAATCATTTCCGCAGTTGATTCCGTTATCGATCAACTCCAGGCCAAACCGATCGATCAGAAGACCTTGGACCGCTCTTTGATCAAGCTCCGTTCTGATCTTTACGATACCGAAGGCGGCTTCTTTGGCGTGGGCCTGGCGGATCTGTTGTGCAGCTTTGCTCTCTTTGACGATAACCCCGCACGCGTAAACACCCTTGAAGCCCAATTCCGGAAGGTTACACCGGCGCTGATTCAAAAGACCGCGCGTGAATACCTGCGTTCCAGCAACCGCACCATTCTGGTAGTGGAACCCAAAACAGCCTCGGCGGAAGCTGATAAACCGGCAAAGTCAGGGAATTAAGGAGGAGCCATGAGCAAAATGAACTGGTTGAAGCAGATTGTGTTTACAGGCATGGCTCTTGTTGGGAGCCTTGTAGCGCAGACGGCGCCAAAGCAGGCGCCTCCGGCGGGTGGACCTCCCAAGGCATTTCAGCTGCCCGCAAAACAGACCTTCTCGTTGCCGAATGGACTGCGGGTCACCATGGTCCCTTATGGAAAACTGCCGAAGGTGACAGTCGCAGTGATTGTTCGGGCAGGCGCATTGAACGAAGGGCCTGACCAGGTATGGATGTCTGATTTCATCGGCCGCATGATCAAGGAAGGCGGTACCACTTCCCGCAACGCCCAGCAGGTGGCACAGGAAGCCGCGTCAATGGGCGGCTCGGTTGATGTGAATGCCGGTGCTGACCAGACCGAAATCGCACTGGATGTGCTCTCTGAGTTCGGCTCCAAAGCTGTGGCGTTGCTTGCTGATGTTTCCGAGCATCCACTGCTGCCGGATTCAGACCTGCCACGCATGAAGCAGGATGCCCAGCGCAGGCTCGCGATATCCAGGTCGCAATCGCAACCTCTGGCGCGCGAGCAGTTCATGAAAGCTCTGTATCCTGATCATCCCTACGGGCGAATCTTTCCTACCGAGGAGATGATCAGCAAATACACCATCGCCGATATCCAGAAGTTCTATAAGGAAAATTTCGGCGCAGCCCGCACCCATGTTTATGTGGCAGGGAAATTTGATTCGCCGACCATGAAGAAGGCCATTACCGACGCGTTCTCCGGCTGGGCAAAAGGGCCCGATCCGCTGATTAACATCCCTAAGCCGGAGACCAAACGGGCGTTCACCTTGATCGACCGGCCCAACGCCACACAATCCACCGTTTATGTTGGACTGCCAACAGTGTACCCGGGAGAAGCAGATTACATTCCTCTCTCCGTGACCAACAGTCTGCTGGGAGGGTCGTTCGCTTCGCGGATCACATCAAACATTCGCGAGCAGAAGGGATACACTTATTCGCCTTTCAGCCAGCTTTCCTCACGCTATCATGATGCGTATTGGGCAGAAGTAGCTGACGTGACGACGGCAGTAACCGGGCCGTCACTCAAAGAGATCTTTTACGAGATCAATCGTCTGCAGAAAGAAGCGCCGCCCGAGGCAGAGTTGAAAGGAATTCAGGACTACATCGCGGGTCTCTTCATTCTGCAAAACTCGTCTCGACAGGGCATCATCAGCCAGCTTGCCTTCGCCGATCTGCACAACCTGGGCGATGATTATCTTGAAACCTACGTGAAGAAAGTTTACGCGGTGACTCCGGAGCAGGTGCAACAGATGGCGGAGAAGCACCTTACAACGGACAAGATGACCATTGTGGTGGTCGGCGACAAATCAAAAATCGCCGATCAGCTTACCCCGTACGAGAATAGCGGGCAATAGAACTCAAACTTATTTCGCGGAGAGACTAACAACGTCTCTCCGCTTTTTATTTCTGGCATCGTGCTCAAGCCACTTTCTGCCATCCAGATCTGTGTGCACTTGCCGTATCAACGGCAGAACTGCCAAACTAACCTGCACCTATATGGAAATCATCTTCGGCATCCATGCTGTGGAAGAAGCACTGGAGGCACGCGGTCGCGGCTTTGAATATGTGGCTGTGCTCTCCGGCCGCGGGGACTCACGGATCCAGAACATTGCCCAACTCTGCCGCACCGCTGGAGTGCCGGTGCGGGCGATGCCTCGCGACCAGCTCACTCGCCTCGCTAAAACTGCTGGTCACCAGGGTGTGGTCGCGGTTACAGCTGAGAAGAAGTATGCAGATCTTGATGATCTCCTGGCGCAAAAGCGCGGGAAGTACACCTTCCTCGCAGTTCTTGACGGGATCGAAGATCCTCACAATCTCGGGGCCATCATTCGAACGGCTGAAGGAGCCGGAGCGGATGGCCTGATCATTCCGGAGCGGCGAGCCACTGGAGTAACAGCTACGGTGGTCAAGGCATCCGCAGGTGCTTCAGAGTATCTGCCGATTGCCAAGGTCACCAACATCAGCCGTACCCTTGAAGAACTGAAAGACCGCAACATCTGGACAGTCGGGCTGGATGAACGCGGTCAGAAAACTTACGACGAATTGGACTACAAGACGGATTGCGCCATTGTGCTGGGGGCTGAAGGTCACGGGCTGCACGAACAGATCCGGAAGAAATGCGACTTTCTTGTCTCAATTCCCATGATGGGCAAGATCCCTTCGCTGAACGTCTCAGTTGCTGCCGGCGTGGTGATGTATGAAATCGCACGGCAACGACGATCATGAGCGAACATACTCGAGTCTCCACACACCCCGTGTCTCCAGCGAGGCGTATCAATGAGGAAATTAGAAACATTAATTGAAACTTCATTCCTCTCTAATTGCTACAGCAGATTCTTAGCCAGCTAGGAATCAAATTGCTGGTAAAGCCAAGCTCTTCCGGTTCAGATAGTTCTGCGGATTTCTGACTGTAACGGATTGAGTCTGCGCAGCCCAGATAAACGTGCCCCGGTTGGAAATCGCAGTTGCTCGGCAGGCAATTTTGATTCCTTTGCTGGCCGAGGGGCGGAAGCGTGCATCCGCCTCTTCCGATTTCCACTTTGTATCCTCACTGAACTTACTGTGAGGATGTTGCAGCACAGGACGCCAGCCAAGAAGAGTCCTGTGCTGCCCGAATTCGCGTGGCCTGGAGTACTGCTCCCGGCTATGCGATTGGCCGCCGGCGATTGGCGCGTCGGCGGCCCGACTGGGCTCCGCTGAGCGGCAAACGATCTGATCTGGACGGCGGATTCGCAAAACGCGTTTGCTACAATCCCGGTCATGCGCATGCGGCCCCCGGCGTTCATTTACAAGAATGGCACCCTCCATTGTGAAACTCTTCCCATCAACAAACTAGCCGCGAAATATGGAACGCCTTTGTATCTTTACTCCGCGGCCGCCATCCGCGAGCGGTACCAAATTCTTGACCGCGCTTTCAGGGCAGTCTCGCATACGATCTGCTTTTCAGTAAAAGCAAATTCCAATTTGAGCATTCTCCGGCTGCTGGCAAAACTGGGAGCCGGATTTGACATTGTTTCCGGCGGGGAGCTGGAGCGTGTTCGTCTTGCTCAACGCAAAACGTTGAAGAAAGTCGTTTTTTCCGGTGTGGGGAAGACTGTGGACGAGCTGAGTGCGGCCCTGAGCAGCGGCATTCTCCTCTTCAATGTTGAGAGCGAAGGCGAACTGGAAGCTCTGGCGAAGTGCGCGTCGTCTCTGCGCAAACAGGCCAACGTAGCTGTACGCGTCAATCCGGATGTCCCGGCGGAAACACACCCCTACATCTCAACCGGGTTGCGCGAACACAAGTTTGGCGTGCCGATCAGCGGCGCCGCTGAACTCTACCGGCGGGCTGGCGCGTGCAAATATCTTCGTGTGGCCGGTGTGAGCCTTCATATCGGCTCGCAGATCACCGACCTTGCGCCGTTTCGGCTCGCGGTGCAGCGTGCCGTAGATTTGATTCAACAGCTCAAGTCAGAAGGACACGGCATCCGGTTTCTCGACGCGGGCGGGGGACTAGGCATCTCATACAACAGCGAGAGGCCCATGGATTTTCGTGAACAGGCACAACGCTATGCGGAATCCATCACAAAGCCTCTGGAACGGCTGAAAAGATACGGGCTTCACGTCTTGTTGGAGCCGGGAAGATCAATTGTCGCTCCTGCCGGGGCGCTCGTGACTCGTGTCCTATATTCCAAGCAGAATGGCGCAAAGCACTTCACGATTGTGGACGCCGCCATGAATGATCTCATCCGTCCTTCGCTGTACCAGGCGCTTCATGAAATTGTGCCGGTCGAATTAACCGGAAACGCTGCTCAGACAAACATCACTACTGATGTGTGCGGCCCAATCTGCGAAACGGGAGACTTTCTGGCTCGTGATGCGAAGCTGCCGGAAGCATCTCCGGACTCGTTACTGTGCCTCTACGATGCCGGCGCCTATGGCATGTCTCTGTCATCGAACTACAATAGCCGTCCGCGAGCGGCGGAGGTGCTGGTGGAGGGTTCACGTGCGCGGGTGATTCGCCGCCGGGAGACTCTCAAAGATCTATTTGCCGCGGAGGTAGCCTGCCTGTGACCGACTTGAAGGCCCTGGCTTACGAACTGCTCAATGAAGCACAAACCATCCTGCAAAATGATGGTCACGTGAATCCAGCGGCGGTAGTAATCACACCCAGCGAGAATCTCATTTTTGATCTTGAGTTTGAATCCGACGAGGAACGTGACGAACTCTACGCGGAAATGATGGATGTGGCCAAAGAGAAGAGCGCCAGCGCCATCCTGACTGTGAACGATGTGTATGTGGATGACAGTCCGGCCGCGCCCATCCGGCTGCAGGGCGAGGGATGGGGAGCTCTTGCGCAATCGCCGCAGGAAGCCATTGTTGTGACCGTCTCCGGTGGAGGCTTTGATACCTGGAGTCTTCTCAGTCCCTACTACCGACGCGAGGAGCAGTTTGTTTTTCAACCACCCACCGAAAAGCCGGATCCCGGAGGAGAGATGGCGCTGTTGGGGGACTGGACCGGAAAGACCGGAGCAGCGTGAGAAAGAGCAATTAGCATATCGCAATTGGCAATTAGCTAAAAACTCACCGCCCCATGTTTTGTGTCGTTCGACCGTTCTTTGAGCTTCAGTTGGACTTCGGCTAATTGCTAACTGCTATTTGCTAATTGCTTCTTCTCCGCATAAATACTGATTTCTCCTCAAATTTTCACATTCCGCGATTTCCTAAAAGCAGGTTCTTCACTGCATTTTTGCTGTACTTTAGTAACCTGCTGCACTGTTTTCAAAGCATGGGCTTGTGGATGCGTTGCAAATTGCTGATTTAAAGACAATTATAGTTAAGCAATTTCGATTGACTTCAGGTTTAGGAAGCGTAGATTCACACTCGTTCTTTGACATCTCAAACGTTTTCCCGATTGGTGGCGAGTACCGGGATTCAAGCCTAGTCACGGTGCGCGGCCCAGCTCGAAAAACCATGATTGCTGGAAACAGCGAAAACGGAACCTGAGCAGGTTGCAAGCAGCCAGAGGGCTGGCAAGAATCTATAGCGAACTGCTGGTCGAGGAGAACTCAAGATGTCCGAGGCCAAAATA
>DASUBD010000533.1:0-4100 GCA_035763445.1 Candidatus Angelobacter sp. | reverse complement strand
TGACGTGAATGGCAAGGCGCACACGATCATCGGCGTGTTACCACAGAGCTTTCGTTTCATGGACAGTACTGACCTGGCCATGCTCTTGCCGCTGAAGCTGGAGCATGCAGGGCCCACCCTTAACGACTGGAACTATGTGGGCATCGGCCGACTCAAACCGGGTATAACGCTGGCTGAGGCGAATGCGGATGTTGCTCGAATGCTCGACATCCTGGGTAGGCGCCTTCACCCGACGCCGGAAAGCTTCAAAAAGTGGAGTCAAGCTCGGATCGGGCCGAAATTGCAATCTCTGAAGCAGGCGGTAGTTGGGGATGTGGGCAGAGTGTTGTGGATTGTCATGGCTGGCGTTGGGCTCCTGCTGGTGATCGCTTGCGCCAATCTGGCCAACTTGCTTCTGGTGCGTGCCGAAGGCCGAAAAGAGGAGATGGCCATCCGTGCTGCGCTGGGAGCAAGCGGCAGACGCATTGCCAGGGAATTTTTCTCGGAAAGCCTCGTTTTGGCGTTGCTTGGTGGTTTGTTGGGCCTGGGACTGGCCTACGGAGCTTTGCGAATCCTGGTTGCGATGGCGCCCGCGAGTCTACCTCGGCTGAATGAGATTGGGATCGATGGAAAGGTAATTTTGTTCACACTGGCAGTGTCCGTAGCTGCTCTCCTGCTTTTTGGTTCTGCCCCAGCTCTTCAATACGCGGGTGCTGGTCTTGGAAGCGGACTGCGGGAAGGTGGACGGTCTATGAGCGAAAGCCGTGCGCGAAAACGTTTGCGCAGCCTGCTTGTAATCGTCCAGGTGGCGCTGGCCCTCGTCTTGCTGGTGAGCTCAGGGCTGATGGTTCGCACATTTCGTGCCCTGACCAGAGTTGACCCGGGATTCGTTGCTCCCTCGGAAGTGCAGACGTTCCGCGTCGATATCCCCGATACGATGGTGAAAAACCCAATGGATGTGACTCGCCTTCAGGAGGAGATCGCGCATAAGCTTGAGGCTATTCCGGGCGTATCCTCAGTAGGTATTTCCAGAAATCTTCCAATGGATCATACCGCTTGGACGGGGCCGATGATGATTGAGGGTCGCGTCTATGCTCCCGGCGAAAATCCCCCGCGCGCCCGGTTTGGGTTCCTGGCGCCGGGTTTTCTCAAGACCCTGGGGACGCCTCTGGTCGCAGGTCGCGAGTTCACATGGAATGACATCTACAATGAGCCTCCGGTAATCATGGTATCCGAGAACTTTGCGCGCCAGTACTGGGCCAATCCTGCGGATGCATTGGGCAAGAAGGTTCGCGAGGTTAAAGATTGGCGCGAGATTATTGGTGTTGTGGGAGACGTTCACCAGGACGGTGTCGATAAGGAAGCACCTATTACGGTGTATTGGCCGATCTTGACGTTTGAGATTGAAGGCAATCCAGCTGAGGGAGTACGGCGCCGTGTGGCTTTCGCCATGCGTACTCAGCGCATGGGCCAGGAGAGTTTCAATAAGGACGTGCGGTCCGCCGTGCGATCCGTCGCTCCCAACCTTCCGCTCTTCGATATGCACACACTGAATTACTACTACAGTCGATCGATGGCGCATACGTCCTTCATGCTGATGATCCTGGCTGTTGCAGCGGGCATGGCGCTGTTGGTCGGAGCAGTCGGACTTCATGGCGTAATGGCTTACTCGGTAGTGCTGCGCAAACGTGAGATTGGTATTCGCATGGCGTTGGGCGCACAGAGGCATGACGCGCTGAGGCTCGTGGTGGGCGACGGGTTGATTTTGACGTTTGTGGGCATCGCCATAGGAATTGGTGCGGCTCTGGGCCTCACACGGTTCCTGTCGAGCCTCCTGTATGGCGTTAAGGCTGCTGATCCTCTTACATTTGCCGCCGTCAGCTTCTTCCTGGTGGCAGTGGCCTTTTTCGCGACGTACGCACCCGGACGCGCGGCCGCCAAAGTAGATCCGGCAACAACGCTCAGAAATGAATAGCTTCACTGTTGCCACTTAGATCGCGATTTTGATGCAGTAGCGCCTCTGGCAGGACCCAATGAAGTTTTCGAATTCTAAAAAATTATTTAAGCCATGCGCGCTCGCGAAATCAGTAAGACACTCCGTACTGCGTTCTCAGCTAAGCCGATTTCTTCCCAAAGCAACAGATGGCTGCACTCCACGTCAACGCGCGCAAAACCGGCGCGCGCCTTTCACTTCCAGGGGACACATGTATTTTTCTGTTTGTGACATAACACTGGCAAGGCCAAACGATGAGTAATTCCACAGTTGCGCGCCCGAGGGCTGTCTCCGGGACTGGTGCCGGTGGCCGGTTATCGGCAACGGCTGCAATCCCGAAGGTCGAATGCAGAAGCGATTTGCCATTGTCGTTTGCGCAGGAGCGGCTGTGGTTTTTGGCGCAGATAGAGGGTGGTAGTAAGGCGTATCAGAACCTGCACGGTCTCCAGTTGCGGGGAGAATTGGACCGAGCCGCGCTTCGGCAAGCGTTGAATCAAATTGTGGCACGGCATGAGGCATTGCGCACAGTTTTCGCGCTGGTAGATGGGAAGCCTTTACAACGGGTTGCGGGCGAGCGTGACAGTCAGTTTCACCTGACAGAGCATGATCTTCGGCAATGCGACAGGACCACGGTAGAACTCGATCACCTTATAGCCGAAGAGGCGAGTACACCTATGGACCTGCAGGCAGGTCCGCTGATTCGTGGCCGGCTGATCCGGCAAGGCAACGAAGAGTATGTATTACTCATAACCATTCATCACATTGTCTCGGACGCGTGGTCATTCGGTGTTTTCAGCAAAGAGTTAAGCGCTTTGTACCGCGCCTATGTGAGAGGAGAAGAGGATGATCTTCCAGAGCTAGAGATTCAGTATGCCGACTATGCGAGCTGGCAGCGGAAGCGGATGGAAGGCGAGGTACTGGGAAAGCAGGCGGAATACTGGAAAAAGGCTTTAGCCGGAGCGCCCGAAGTATTGCAATTACCGGCAGATCGGGCAAGGCCTGAACAACAAAGTTATAGCGGGGCCGCAGCCAGATTCGTGCTGGATGAAGAGTTGACAGCGGGGCTGAAAGGGCTTAGCCGGAAGCACAGGACAACGCTGTACATGACCGTGCTGGGGGGCTGGGCAGCGCTGCTGGCGCGGTTATCGGGGCAGGACGAGGTAGTGATAGGCACGCCGGTAGCCAATCGCAATCGAGTGGAGATTGAAAGGCTGATTGGATTTTTCGTCAACACGTTGGCATTGCGACTGGGTGTTTCAAATTCGTTCGATGTTGGCGAACTCCTGGCTCACGTGAAATCGCAAGCTGTTGCCGCACAGGAGCATCAAGGCATTCCGTTTGAGCAGGTGGTGGAGATGGTTCGGCCGCCGCGGAGTCTGGCGCACAACCCGGTGTTCCAGGTGATGTTCGCCTGGAACAGCGCTCCTAAAGGAATGATCGATCTTGCCGGGCTGCAGGTCAGCCCCTTCACTGCCGTTCCGCATGAGATATCGAAATTCGATTTGACGCTGTTGTTACAGGAAGAAGGCAACCAGATTGTGGGCGAGTTGGAGTATGCGACGGCCCTGTACGAGCGATCGACAATCGAGCGATATCTGGGATATTTCCGCACACTGTTGGGAGCGATGGTGACGAACGACAGCTGCAAGGTGGATCGTTTGCCCATACTGCCGCAAGAGGAGCGGCAGCAGCTTCTCTACGAGTGGAACGCGACGGAAGTGGAATATCCGCGAGACAAGTGCGTGCACGAGTTGTTCGAGGAGCAGGTGGCAAGAACTCCAGATGCGATTGCGCTGGTCTTTGAGGGCAACGAACTCAATTATGCCCAGCTTAACGCCAAAGCCAACCAACTGGCTCATTATTTAAGAGAGCAGGGAGTGAAGCCGGACAGCCTGGTGGCGTTATGCGTGGAGCGGTCGCTCGAGATGGTGATCGGGATATTGGGGATCGTGAAGGCGGGAGGAGCGTATGTACCCATTGATCCGAGCTATCCGGCGGAACGGCTTCGCTTCATGATCGAGGCCAGTGAACCGGTGGTTTTGCTGACGCAGAGCCATCTGCTGGACCGGTTGCCGCAAGCTCAGGAGAAGAAGATGCCGGTGCTGCGGCTGGATGCGGATGGAGAGAT
>DASUBD010000532.1:0-6623 GCA_035763445.1 Candidatus Angelobacter sp. | reverse complement strand
AAGCTGGATAAATACCTGCTTAAGATGTGCACCAAAGAGCGGCTGATTGAACTGATGCACGATTTTGTCCTGTTTGACGGCGGCATAAAGAAGCTGCCGCGGGCGCACCAGTATTTTGGCATCCGGTTTGCGCAGGAGCATGTGCGCCAGCGCAAAGGCGGCATCATCTGGCATACACAGGGCAGCGGTAAGAGCATTGTGATGGTATTCCTGGCCAAGTGGATTCTGGAGAACAACCCCAACGCTCGCGTGGCGATTATTACCGACCGTGACGAACTGGACAAGCAGATCGAAGCAGTTTTCAAGGAAGCGGGAGAAGACATCAAGCGCACCAGCAGCGGTCGCAATCTAATGAAGCTGTTGGGCCAGGCAAAACCGCGCCTTATGTGCACACTGGTACATAAGTTTGGCAAAAAAGGTGTGAACGACTTTGAGGCCTTCATCAAGGAACTGGAGGCACAGCCCAGCCAGACCGTAGGAGAAGTGTTTGTCTTTGTGGACGAGTGCCATAGGACGCAGAGCGGCAAACTGCATCGTGTGATGAAGGCGATGATGCCCAATGCGGTCTTTATTGGCTTCACCGGCACACCGCTGCTCAAGAAAGACAAGCAGACCAGTCTGGAGGTCTTTGGCGGTTATATCCACACCTACAAATTCAGTGAAGCCGTGGAAGACGAAGTGGTGCTGGATCTGGTCTATGAAGCACGGGACATCGACCAGCGTCTTGGCTCTGTAAACAAAATCGATGCATGGTTTGACGCCAAGACAAAAGGGCTCAATGACTGGCAGAAGGACGAACTGAAAAAGCTTTGGGGCACAATGCAGAAGGTGCTTAGTTCCAAGTCCCGCATGGACCGTGTTGTAAATGACATTGTTTTCGATTTCAGCGTGAAGCCGCGCCTTTCCAGCGAACGAGGTAGCGCCATCCTCGTAGCGTCAAGCATTTACGAGGCATGCAAGTATTTCACGTTGTTCCAGAAGACGCCATTTAAGAATAAATGCGCCGTAGTGACCTCCTATAATCCGATGACACGAGACGTAACCGAAGAAGAGGTCGGCGCAAACTCTGAGACAGACAAGCAGTTCATCTATAACACCTACACGGAACTGCTCAAAGACGTTGATGCCAAGCCCGGCATGACCAAAACGGAGACGTATGAGGAACAGGTAAAGGCTCTGTTCATTGAGCAGCCGGCGAACATGAAGCTGCTCATCGTTGTGGATAAGCTGCTGACCGGTTTTGATGCCCCGCCGTGTACGTATCTCTACATCGATAAGTCAATGCAGGATCACGGCCTGTTTCAGGCGATCTGCCGCGTCAACCGGCTCGATGGCGAAGACAAGGATTTTGGCTATATCGTCGACTACAAGGACCTTTTCAAGAAGGTCGAAAACGCGATCGCGGTTTACACGTCTGAACTCGACCACAGCGCGGGCGGAGTCGATCCAGAGGTGCTCCTTCACGATCGGCTTAAGAAGGGGAGGGCGCGTTTGGATGAAGCACTTGAGGCCGCGGCATTAATCTGCGAACCCGTGGCTCCTCCTCGGGGCGAACTTGAGTACATACAGTATTTCTGCGGCAATACGGAAATTCCAGAGGACCTGCAAGAGCGTGAACCGCAACGCGCTGCGCTTTACAAAGCAACTGCATCCCTGGTCCGTTGTTACGCCAACATTGCCGGTGAGTTAGACCGCGCGGGTTATAGCACCACCGATATCAGCCGCATAAAGCAAGAACTCAAAAACTATTTGAATATCCGCGAGATTATCCGCCGGGCCAGCAATGAAAGCCTCGATGTCAAGGCTTACGAGGCCGACATGCGCCACCTCATTGACACTTACATTGAGGCGGATGAGCCAAGGAAGATTTCGCCGTTCGACAATATGAGTCTCCTCGATTTGATTGTGAAGACTGGCATCGCCAACGCCATAGCAACGCAGCTCGGCGGCTTGAAGGGCAATCAGGCCGCGATTGCCGAGACAATCGAAAACAACGTCCGCAAAAAAATTGTCAAAGACCACCTAAATGATCCCGCATACTACGAAAAAATGTCGATGTTGCTGGATGAGATTATCGCTGCGCGAAAAGCAAATGCCATTGAATATGAGGAGTACCTGAAGCGCATCGCAGAGTTGGCAAAGAAGGTAGAGGCGGGCCAGGCAGAAGAGACGCCGCAAAGCCTGAATACGCCTGCAAAGCGTGCCCTCTACAACAACCTGAAACAGAATGAAGAGTTAGCGTTGAGCATTGACGAGGCGGTCAGAAAAACGCGACCCGACGCGTGGCGCGGTGTCCCCGCTCGCGAGCAAGTTATCAAGGCCGCCTTGTATAGCGTCTTGAAGAATGTCGAGGAAGTCGAGCGAGTCTTTCTCATCGTGCAGCAGCAGAAGGAATATTGATCCATGGTGACGCAGCTCCAGTTGGGCGATATCTCCGTTGACGTGATCCAGAAAGACATCAAGAACGTGCATTTAAGCGTTCACCCGCCAAGTGGGCGCGTGCGCATCTCCGCCCCACTTCGCCTCAGCCTCGAAACCATTCGCACATTTGCAATTTCAAAGCTTAGATGGATCAAACAGCAGCAAGGCAAGCTGCATGTGCAGGAACGCGAAACACCACGGGAATATTTGGACCGCGAGAGCCACTATGTCTGGGGGAGGCGTTATTTGCTTCAACTCATTGAAGAGAATGAATCTCCTCGCGTGGAGCTAAGCCACAAAAGACTTATCCTGCATATACGCCCCGCTACAACGGTAGCGCGAAAAGAGGAAATTCTCGATGATTGGTATCGACAACTAATCAGAGAAACTGCTCCTGACCTGATCGCGAAGTGGCAGAGGAACATTGGAGTTTCTGTTAGTTCCATCTTTGTTCAAAACATGAAGACAAAATGGGGCAGCTGCAATGCGCTTTCGGGGCATATCCGTCTCAACACGGAGTTAGCAAAAAAACCACCTCACTGCCTGGAATACATCGTAGTCCATGAGCTTGTGCATTTCATTGAACGCCACCACGGTGATCGCTTCAAGTCTCTGATGGACCGATATTTGCCGCCCTGGCGAAGCTATCGGGATGAGTTAAACAGGTTTCCCCTTAGCCACAAAAACTGGACCTACTAGAGATATGGTGAGCTGAATGACCGAAAGACTGTTTGTTGGAGTAATCGGAAACCGCAAAGCAGGAAAGTCAACCACATGGAACACACTCTTTGGACGCATTGTCAGAACCGGAGATAAAACGCACAAACTGGAATTGCGCACAGGAGAATTTGTAGATGTGTTTTTGGTCAGTGGTTCACCCGAAGAACGTCGTATCTATGCGGGGAAGATTCTAGAAAAACAAACTTGCCGAATTGTGCTTTGTTCAATGCAGTATGTTCCAGCGGTTCAACAGACGCTTAATTATGTTTTCTCTAAAAAGTTCATGATCTATCTGCAATGGCTCAACCCTGGCTTTTCTGATCCGGGCGAAACTTGGGATGGGTTAGGAATTATCAACCATGTGCTCGCGCAAAACGGCGTCGCTGCGATCCGAGACGGCCACCATGTCACTAAACGAGTCAGAGAAATCCGTGATTTCCTTTATGGATGGGCTTCTTCGCGCCGGTTGATTTACAAATAGAGCTCTGCCTTCGGCTCCCCTCCAGCCTGCGGCAGCGTGGAACTTTACAAGCCAAAAACAGCTTGACATCCATTTAGCTATCTGTACCATATAAATACGAATGCGCGAATTATCAACAAGGCAAGCGGCGAAACTTCTCGGGTTAAGCCATGCCGCGCTGGTGCGCTACATGGCATCCGGAAAGATTCCCGCCCCTAAAGCCATCCAGTTCGGAAAATTCAAGGCCCATCTATGGACCGAGGCCGAAATTGAACACGTCCGCCAACTCCTGCCCAGGATCGCCAACGGCAGGAAGACTCGCTATCAGAAGTTAAGGGAAAAACAAAAGGCACAGCCGAAGCCGGCTGCGCCTCACAAGAAACGATCGAAAAAAACCAAACCACCTTCTGGCTGATTGCCAATTGCCAGTTGCTAACTGCTTAAACCCAGAGCGGACGCGCCGGTGCTGGTACACCGAACGCGCCCTGACCATAACCGCCTGTGTTGGAGGCCATCATGGCTGTCTCTCAAGCTAAACGTTCGCGTCACTCTGCGCAATCCCGCGCACCCCAAACCGCTTCCGCCACAACTCCCAAACCCAGCAAAAGGCCGCAACAGCGCAAAAAGCCCCGCAGACGCCGCTATGTGTCCCTGCTCCCGCCTCCGGTCATCACCCGCCGAGGCAAAACCACCATCCGCCGTTTTTCCGGACGCTCTGTCCACCACATGGAAGAGGTGAAAGGCAAAATCGTGGACTCCGTGGAGTTCTACACCTCCAGCGAGTCCCACGCCATCGACGTCCGCTTTCAGGATAAGACCACGCTGCACTTCTCCATTGATCCCGGCTTTCTCCTGGAAACCGAATACGTTGACTGGAAGACCGGTGACTACCGACGCATCAAGCGCTGGCCCACTCTCCGCTCCCTCACCTCAAGCTCCGCTTAGCAAAACCTTTAACCACAAAGGGACACAAAGGAACACCAGGGAACACAAAGCAGGATGGGCCGCGAATGAACGCGAATGAATGCGAATGGAGAGAGCTGATTTTATCTGCGCCAGATTTGCGCCAACTTCGCGGCCCATCTCCTCTGCGCTCTCCGCGTTCTCTGCGGTAAAACCTGGTGCTTTTGATCCGCGTCCATCCGCGTGAATCCGCGGTAAAGTCGTCCTCTGTTCTCTCGGATACAATCAATCCTTGTCCCATGCCCACTTACTGCGACGTTGCATTGCCCGTCCCCCTGGAGATGGTTTTTACCTACCGCATCGGCGACCGTCTGCCGGTGGCCGGCGGGCGCGTGCTGGTGCCTTTCCGCAATGAGCGGCTGTCTGGAGTTGTGACCGCGCTGCATGACCGCGAGCCTTCCATGCAGGCCAAAACGGTTCTGCAGGTGCTTGATGCAGAGCCCGTGCTGGACGCCCACCTGATGGAGCTGGCGCAGTGGATCAGCCAATACTATCTGGCTCCTCTGGGCGAGGTGGTGCGCACCATGCTGCCGCTGGGCGCCGAGATCAGGAAGGCCAGGATCTATCGCATTACTGAGACTGGCCATGAAGCCCTGCACGCCTCAGCTTCCATGGGATCGTCACGGCGGGCGAAGCAGGACATTGACGCGCAGATGCGGGAGTATGAAGTGCTGGATTACCTGGCGATGTCCGATGATGTGCTTGAGTCCACGCTGCGCTCAGCGACGGGAGCTGACCGCAAACTGCTGGAGAACCTTGTCCGCAAGAAGTGGATTGCCCGCGAAGATGCAACCGGAGTCCGCGATGCGCGACGAACGGTGCAGATTGCGGTGCTCAAAGAGGCAAGCGGCAAGCTGAACGATAACCAGCGCAGGATTGTTGATCTGCTTGAGCAGAGCGGCGGGCGCGCAATGGTGGACCGCATCCGGGATCTGCCTGTGCCGCGCTCCACGTTGCAAACGCTCATCAAGCGCGGACTGATTGACCTGATGGAAGAGCCGGCCGGGTTCAACGTAAGCAGCATGAAGAAGCGCGGACCGTCACACCTTGATTTCATTTTCAATCCGGAGCAGAAGGCGGCGCTCACATCGATTCAGAATTCGGTCAATGAGAGGCAATTTTCAGTTTCTCTGCTGCACGGGGTAACCGGATCGGGAAAGACGGCCGTTTATCTTGCGGCGATGCAGGCGGTACTGGAGTCAGGACGCTCCGCGCTGTTGATGGTGCCGGAAATCGGGCTCACGCCGGCGGCGGCTGCCAACCTGCATCAGGTATTTGGAGACGAGGTTGCCATTCTGCACTCTGCGCTGTCTGCCGACGAGCGCGCGGAACAGTGGCACCGGATAAGGAGAGGCGAAGCGAGAATCGTGGTCGGCACACGCTCTGCGGTGTTTGCTCCGGTGCACGATTTGGCGTTGATTGTGGTGGATGAAGAACATGACCGTTCTTATAAGCAAGAAGAGACCCCGCGGTATCACGGGCGCGACGTGGCCGTGATGCGCGGGAAGCTCAGCAATGCCGCGGTGGTGCTGGCTTCAGCCACTCCTGCCATTGAGAGCTACCACAATGCCGAGAGCAAAAAGTACAAGCTGCTGGAACTTACGCAGAGAGTGGAGCGGCGGCCGCTGCCGGAAGTGGAAGTTGTGGATATGAAATTCGATTTCCAGCAGAGCGGGGAAGACAGGCTCTTCTCGCGGCAATTGATTGAAGAGGTCACAGAGCGGCTGGCGCGAGGCGAGCAGGCCATGATCCTGCTGAACCGGCGCGGATACTCATCCATTGTCCTGTGCCGCTCCTGCGGTGAGACCTTGCAGTGCAAGAACTGCACCATTGCGCTTACGTTTCACAAGTCGGGCTACCGCATGGAATGCCACTATTGCGGCTACCGCCAGGCGGTGCCCAAAGTATGTCCGTCATGTCAGAGTGAATATATTTTCTTTCTCGGCGCGGGCTCAGAGAAGGTGGAAGAGCGGCTGCATGCGGCGTTTCCGCAGGCGCGCATCGGCCGCCTGGATCGTGACACGGTGCGCACGCGTCATGATTTTGAGCGCGTGCTCAA
>DASUBD010000531.1:0-7239 GCA_035763445.1 Candidatus Angelobacter sp. | reverse complement strand
CGCGCCGGCTCGGGACGCGTCATACGGAATATTCACGTGCAGTGAACCACGCGAATAGATTGCCGTCGCCGAAACGCCCGCAGATGCCGGGAACGGTTGTAGAGCAATGGATAAGAAAACGATTAGAAGCGTGGTTAGGATGAGAATGAGGAATCTTGCTGGATTGCTGGACCATCTTGGATCGTCCATGGCGTCTCCCTGGAGATACTTCCGCGATAATTACCGCTTGTCTTCACTCCAGAGAACGTGGATCCAGAGTAGATCTTGCATTCTTTCTGAAATCCCGAACCGCGCAGCGGTGAGGGATCCCTATGGTCAGAATTGCTCATTTGGACCCAACACCGAGAGAGTGCTTATTTAAGATTCTTGTAATTGATAGGGATCCCTCGCTTCGCTCGGGACTTGAGAAGAGAATTACGTCTGCACCTGCACATTCGCCCTGTCTCCCGCCTCGACCGCAAACATCGGCGCACTGGAAAAGCCGAACATCCCGGCCACTACATTCGGTGGAAATTCGAGGATTGCGGTGTTGAACTGGCGCACGGTCTCGTTGTAGTGCTGGCGGGCAAATGCAATACGGTTTTCCGTCGAGGTCAACTGCTCCTGCAGCAGCATGAAATTCTGTGAAGCTTTCAAATCAGGATAGCGCTCAGCCGTGGCAAGCAGATTGTTCACAGCTCCGGTCAGCGCCATCTCCGCCATGCCTCGCGTGGCAATATCCGCGCCGGACCGCATGGCATTGCTGCGCGCCTGCGTAACCGCCTCCAGCGTCTGACGTTCATGAGTCATGTAGCCTTTCACTGACTCCACCAGGTTCGGGACCAGGTCGTGCCTCCGCGTAAGCTGGACATCAATATCCGACCATGCATTGCGCAGGTTGTTCCGCATCCGCACCAGCCGGTTGTACGTTGTCAGCAGGAAAAGCAAAAGCACGGCCGCAATTGCAATGATGACAATCAACGCCAGAGTGGAATCCAAAGCTCACCTCAAGAAGGCCAAAGTCCAAGGATTATACCGCTGCCGTCCAAAATGAGAAGGGGGCCCAAGCATTGCTTGTGCCCCCAAAGACTGTCCGGTTTTCAATTACCAAATTACTAACTTACCCAATTACCAAATCCCGTCTACCCAATTACCAAATCCGTTAGAGTCCGTTCCTCTTCTCCCGCTCTCTCTGATAAGGTTGTTCCAGGTATTTGCGCGCTTCATCAAGAGCGCCCTGCGTGTTGTCGCCCGTCTGGATGGCCTGGCGGTATTCATTCACCGCGCGCGAACGCTGGCCGGTGATGTCAAAGATCTTGCCCAGCATGATATGGCTCCAGACCTCAGTCCAGCGCGGCTCGCCGTCTCCATTCAGTGACTCGCGATATTCATTCGCGGCAGACTGATAGTTGCGCTGCAGGTAGAACACCTCAGCAATCCGGTAATGCGCCAGTGAGCTGTTCTTGTTCACGTCCAGCGCCTTGTTGAACTCAGTCAGCGCTTCAGAGAGGCTCCCCTGCGCTGTCAATTCCTGGCCGCGGCGGATCGCCACCCGCACCTTCAGATCAGGCGAGTTCTTGAGCACCCAGTTGTTGGGATCGAGCGTCAGTTTGCGCGGCTTGCCGAAAGTCTCCACTGAAAATGGCGACTCGGTTCCCACCACGTCAATCCGTTTCATCTCGGATTGGCCGTCCGTATCCACCTTGAGTTCCAGCGGCATGCGGAACAGATCCAGGTCCTGCGTGACCTCACCCACCACGCGGAAGCCTTTCTTCACGCGGTAAACCGTGTACTTCATCTTGAATTCCGGCGCGCCGGTTCCGTTCACCCACTGGGTGAAGAACGACGTCAGCTTGTCGCCAAAATTCTTTTCCGCCAGATCTTCGAAGTCAGCCATGGTCACGGGCTTGTAGGCAAACTGGGTCATCAGGTCTTTCATGGTTTTGTAATACGGCCCGTCACCAATTACCCAGTGCAGCATGTGGAAGATCATTCCGCCTTTGTCGGTGACCAGCGCCTGGAACTCTGGCGAAAAAGTATCCAGCTTGCCCACGTCGGCCAGTGGCACCGTGTCATACGCCAGTGCGCCCACGGCCATATCGCGGGTGGCGTCTTCAAAAGCAGTCTCGCCCGCGCTGTGCTGGACGTAATCCATCTCAGCCGACCGCGCTCCGCCATCCATGATCCACCAGTCTTCTTTGCTGGCAGGGCTCACAATGCCGCCCCACCACTGATGTGCTACGGAATCCGCCAGCAGCCGATAGTTGATTTTCTCGCTGATGTTGCGGCCGGAAATGGCCGCAATCTCCGGGGCCCACCATACCGGCACCGTGTCATCCGGCAACTCCACCAACTTCAGCACCGGAGTAGGCGCGGAGCCATAGAGAGAGGTGAAATACTCCTGCTCCTTGATGGCTGTGTCGCCGTAGATGGGCGCGAACTGCTTCTTATTGGCCGAGAAATAAACGTGCGTGTTGCCGCCGCCAAACACAGCTTCCTGGAATGGCCCGGCAAAAATCGATCCCGGAAAGCTCGGCTTTTGCCAGCTGAAAGAAGACACTGCCTTGCCCGCAGGAGCCGCTTTTTCTGACTTGGTGCTGCCGCTTCCCACAATCACCGTTCCCGCCGGAGCCGTAATGTTGATGGTGGCAGTGAAGCGGTCAATTCCGTAGTTGATCACCGGAAACCAGCGGCCGGGATAGAGCAGATACGTTATATCCTCACTGATGTAAGCCAGCTTCAGCCCCTCCACCGGACTGTCATCCGCCGTAGCCAGCGCGCCCTCGTAATCGAAAGTCAGGGTCTGCGTGGATCCTTTAGTGAGGCCGTTGGGAAAAGTCACTCGGACGGCATTGTCCTGCGTGATGCGCTCCGGTGTCAGCGGCTTTCCATTGCTGTCCAGCACCTTGGTCACGCGCAGCGCGTTGTGCAGCTCAAAACTGGCAAAATTGGTGTCTTCCAGAACCTGGAACTTCACTTTGGCTTGTGCCGTCAGGTGGTGAGTCTTGGGAGCGATTTCAGCATTGATCTGGTAATCTTCTGCGCGGATGCGCGCCTTTTGCGCCAAGGCCGGAAGGGCAGATAAGCAAATAAGGACAAAAGCAATGTAAGCACGTCGTAGGGGCCGTCGTGCAATTGGCATGAAAATCTCCAGAGCTGCTGACAGTATGAACGTTAGATGTCTATTTTTTCAAAAAAGCTGCCTTAATACCACTCAGGAGACACCTGAGGCGCAAGACATCAGGATAGAACGCGTGTGCCGGCGGAACTTGCGTCCTTGATAGATGTCTTCAACTAGAGGAATTCTCCCGATAACAGAAGTGTCATCCCGAATCGCGCAATACCGCTCGGCCTGTTTCTGAAGCTGTTTATGCGCGGGGGAACGGACTTGAAATCGCTCCCAGAATCTCTTCTGCCGCTCGCAAGGCCGGCGCCTCTTCCACCGCCAGCTTGCGCTTCACGTCCGCAAGCGCCTCCTGCATCTCCGTCCTCGCCGTCCCGTCGGGCAAAATCTTTTTCAACTCTGTCACCACGGCCTCGCCCGTGAAGTCACTCTGAATCAGCTCCGGCACAATTTTCTTCCCGGCAATCAGGTTGGGCATGGCAAATGTATCCAGCTTCACCAGACGGCGGCCGAGGAGCCACGTCAGCAGAAACAGCCTGTAAACCACCAGAAACGGAGTCCCCGTCAGCGCCGTTTCCACCGTTGCCGTGCCGCTGGCCACCACTGCCGCGCGCGAAAGCATGGCTGTTGCCTGCGCGTTCTCCGTCAGTTTTACCGATTTGTAGCCCGGGCCAAGCTGATATCGCACCCATTCCTTATCCAAAGTCGAGGCCACTGGCAGGAGATACTCAAACTCGTTTCCTTCTTTTTGCAACAACTCGATAGCGTGCATTAAGGGAGGCAAATTGAGGTGAACTTCCCTGCGCCTGCTGCCTGGCAACAATGCCAGCCATTGTTTGTTCGGATCAAGCTTGTACTGCGCGGCGAATTCAGTCCTTGATACCTGAGGCAACGGCAGGAACGCCAGCGGATGGCCAACGTAAGCCACGTCCACTCCATGGCTGCGATAGAACTCCTGTTCAAAGGGAAAGATGACGATCATCTTGCGCACATATTTTTTGATCTGCTCCACGCGGCCGGTGCGCCAGGCCCAGATTTGCGGGCTCACAAAATAGAAGACCGGAATTCCCAGCTCGTGAAGCTCTCGCGCCAGCCGCAAATTGAAGTCAGGAAAATCAACCAGAATGGCTGCTTCCGGACGGCGCCTCGCGGCTTCTGCCACCAGAATCTTGAACCGGCGGCGAATTGCCGGCAGGTGCGTGATCACCTCCAGCAGCCCAACCACTGCCACTTCGTTGGCATGGATCTGCGCATCAAAGCCAACCGCAGCCATGCTCTCCCCGCCCATGCCGAAAAATTCCGAGCCCGGCGCCAGATGGCGCAACGCTGTGATCAGCTGAGCACCATAGTTATCCCCGGACGCCTCACCGGCGGAGAGCAGAAATTTCATGCGGAATCATTATTGCATCTGGGCGCGCACTCTCCCGCTAAAAGAGGCTCGTTCCTCCTGCAGTCTTACGCCGTGTGCGCGCGTCATCTCAAAGCCTGATCTCCCTGCCGCAACCCATTGCCGAACCAGCGCATCTCCTTTTTAAAGAGAACACTTGCATGGAGAAGATGACCGAACACAATCAAGCATGCCCTGCCTGCGGCAGTGAAAATAAACCGGGCACAGCCACCTGCGCCTCCTGCGGTGCAGAAATGAGCGCCGATCTGGGCTCTGACGGCTTTTCTGATAACGATCCCGAACTGGAATTCGTGGACCCGGAAACCCGCGCGGAACTTGAGCGCTATGAAACTGATACCGGCGCCGAAGCCGAGATTGACTGCGGCCTTCTCCGCGCCAACGGCATTGCGTGCGAACTCGGAGCGCAGACCATCCCCGGCCTGCCCGCCAATATGATTCTGTGGGTCAACAGGAAGGACCTGGAAGCAGCCCGCGCCCTGCTGGACGACGTGGAAACTCCCGGGCCGGATGAAGCGGCCTGATCATTCCACTGCATCAGGATTGCTTCCGCCTCCGGATCACGTGTTTTACTGCTCTCGTTCCCACATGATCAATCACCAGCATAGTGCCTACCCACATCGCCGCCGCAATATAACCCGCCACTACGTCGCTAGGATAATGCACGCCAAGATAAATTCGTGAGATCCCAATGGCCAGCACCAGGACCGCAGCCAGCACGCCCACCGCAACACGCACGCTCAGGCGCTCCACTCGATCAACAATCAGACCGGCCAGCACACCATAAAAACAAAATGACGCCAGAGCATGTCCGCTGGGAAAGCCGTAAGAATGCGGCGCGTCTCCGAAATAAGGCATAGGCCGAGGGCGATGGAAGACGTGTTTCAATGTCACGTCCAGCAGCACGGAGCCGACCATGGTTACAGACAGCCAGATGGCTGCGCGGCGCCAGCCGATGCGCAGAAAAATCAGGATTGCAATCACCAGCTCTGCCATCAGAATGTCGTAGCCCAGCAAAGAAATGAATGTCATCGTCTGCGTCATTCCCGGAGACGCGAACTGGTGTACCCAGCCTCGCACGGCATTGTCGAAGCCAACTGTCTCACCTTCTCGCATCTCGCTTGCCAGTTTGGCGAAAAGAAACAGTGACAGCAGAGCCGCCAGCAGTCCGGCCAGTGCCAGGCCTTCAATGAGCTTTGCCTGTTGCGGCGCTGCTTCCGCTTCGGGAAGATTTTGCTGTTTGGCCTGGCTCAAACCGAGCGCCTCTTTGCCGCCCGCGCTCTCCCATGCAGTCGCAAGCCTGGCCTGCGCGGTCGCGGTGTTGCTGCAAAACTCTCCACCAGTTCATCCAGTTTGCCCAGGAGAAGTGAATTGTCCTGCCGCGGATATTGCGCCAGCTGTCCGCTGAACTTTGGCAGGTTAAACAGAAATGATTCGATCTTCTCTTTGCTCAATTCATCCCAGAATGCTCCGTAGCCGTTCTTGTCCAGATAGTAAGCGTTGAAGATCTGTTCAAACTGGTGCCTTACTGGGACCGCAAGATAGGGTTTTCCCAGATGCAGCGCCTCACTCACCAGGGAGAAGCCGGCGTTGGCCACAATGGCTTTGCATGTCGCCAGGTCCAAAAGGAAGGTTTCCATGCTCGGCTTCTTAAAGAGCACGTTGCCGTCCTGCCCTTCCCTGTCAAATCCATACGCAATAAACGGGCAGCGCACCTGCTTCAACATGGCAGCCAGTTCCGGCGCAGGCGAAGTCACATACACCAGCACGTGGTCACCCGAGGCCGGACGAACCTCCAGCACTTCCTGCCGCAGGATCGGCGGAAAAATAAACGTGTTTCTCTTTCGCGGATGCGCGGCGAAAAATGAAGGCACCAGGTACGCCTGCGCATGTGGAGTCATAAGACGGGTGACCAGCTTGGCCGCCGCAGCATCACGCCGGTACTTGTGCGGCAGCGAGACATCCGTGTTGGTGAGGCAATGCTGGTTATCAATGGAAATTACTGGCAGCCGCTTGCGATGTCCAACATGGCAGGTGAGCGGCTCAAAATCCGTGATCACCACATCAATCTTCCATCGCTCCACCAGCCGCATGAGTTTCACAAAGCTGCGCGCTGCTTTAGGCGCCGTCAGCAGGTTCTTCGCCGCGGTTCGGCGGTAACGCACTCGATTGTTCAAGTAAGCAAAACGAAACCCAAAAATCTCCGTCACCTCAAAGCTCTTGCTCAGATTGGTCAGCCCTCGATCAAACGAGGCCACATGCACAGTGTTTCCTTTGCTGATCAGGTGAGAGATCACCTCTTTGGAGCGGGTTGAGTGCCCGGCGCCTTCGCCGTTCACGCCATAGAGAATATTGGCCATGGGATTGGGAAGTATATCGCGGAGACGTTCTCTACATGCTGCCGGTCTTCACCTTAGCCAGGGCGCTCAAACCCTTCAGCACGCAACTGAAATATGCCGGGTTCTGGGTGGCAAAGATCAATCGATTTCCGCAAGCGAGATATGACTCAGGAGAAGCCGATTCCAGCAGCTGCCAGAAGATGCGCTGGATGCGCCGCAGGTCCCAACGGCTGTTCGCCTGAGGCTTGCTCGCAATCGCCGGCCCCAGAGTGAACCAGTCATAGTTGGCAAAGACGGCAAATTCGCTCTGCGACGGCGGAGTATTGAAGATGTACCACTCCTTGAACGCTTCCCTGGGAATTTGCTCCTGAGATTCGGTGCCGGGAATATAA
>DASUBD010000530.1:0-3826 GCA_035763445.1 Candidatus Angelobacter sp. | reverse complement strand
GGCATTGCGTCCCAGGTTTCCGTCCAGTGATCCATTGAAGACGCCGTCAAAAGTGCCATCCACAAAACAGGGAATCTGGAAAGCGCCTGTTGGCGAAGCCTTGGAAGCGACTGTCGGGAAACCGCATACGTTCGTTGGTGTTCCCGCAGCCACTGCGTTCGGACGGTCAGTGGAAGTGCTGAAATTGAAATTCTGGTCGGTCGCCGTCACGATGTTGAACGGACGTCCGGAACTGAATTCAATGATGGGAGCCGCGGTCCAGTTGCTGAACAGCTTGTGCATAAAGCTGTCGCCCCTCAGTTTGCCGGTCTGGTACACGCCGCTGAACACGAAACGATGCCGCTGGTCAAAGGTGGAGTTTGCACGCTCCAGCTCTGGACGCAGGTCGTTCTGAGGTGAGAGCAGCGTTTGCAGGTCTGTGGAATCATCAATCGCGTGCGACCAGGTGTAAGAACCCAGGAATTCAAAGTGGTTCTTCATCCGCTTGCGCAGGTTGACCGTGAGCCCGTGATACACCGAACTTCCGTTGGAGAAGTTGGCGACCATGTCACTGAATGGTACCGTCACTCCATTCAGCCCAAGGTGATATTGCGCAGCCACCAGCGCGGCGGCTCCCAGGCACGGAGCGAAGACCTGCGTCAGCGATGGGTTGATTCCGGATGGACGGAAGAAGCTCATCAGCGCCGCAGGAACAAACACTCCCGCAGGTCCTGCTCCGCAAGTAGCAACTGCAAGCGGGCTGGAATTCGGATCCACCGCGCCTGCAGCCACCGCGCGCTCCCAGTTCTCAATGAGCGCCTTAGGATTGGTGGGGTTCGCGTTGATGGGCCGGTTAAGGTGATGGCCACCGGTGTAGTTGTAGGCCGCGCTGATCGCAAGATCGTGTCCCAGATCGCGCTCAATGGAGAAGCTGCCCTGCTCGGCATAGCCGTACTGGAAGTTCTTACCCGTAGGGAAGCCGAAAGGTTGCGAGATCAGAGGCACCGGTGTTCCGCCCGGACCAGCCGTGAGATAGGCCTGATTGTTCAAAATGGACTGCGCGTTCGGAGTGGGATCAAACCGCTGCTGAGAATCAATAAAGTTGAATGCCTGCGACAGTCCTGGAGGCAGACAGTTGCCCACGCCCAGCAATCCTTGGAAGGCATTGGTTGCGTTCAGATTGAGTGCTGCTGCGGGAGAAGGCGCTGCGGCAGGATTGCAGGGCGATCCACCAAACAGGATGAATTGTGGCGCCTGGCTGCCATCGGCTACGTCAGAGTCAAATGCCAGCGCCAGCAGCGGATGATCGTAGAAAAGGCCATAGGATCCGCGAATTACGGTCTTGGAATCACCTTTGGGATCGAATGCGAAACCTACGCGCGGCGCGATGTTATTGGAATCTCGTGGAATGCCCTGGGTAATTCCCAACGCATCCTGGGCAGTTTGCGACAAGTTGTTGACTGCCGCAAATTCAGGCGTCAGCTCATAGTCGTAACGAACGCCATAATTCAGCGTCAGTTTGGAATTCATCCGCCAAGAATCCTGGATGAAGAATCCCATGGTGTTGATGGTGAATGAATCGTGCGGATTCCCGATGCCCTGGATGAAGACTTGCGGAATACCCAGCCCGAATGCCTGCACAGCAGAGAAATTGGGGAAGCCGCTGAACGCAGGGCTCAACTGCGTGCCCGTAAGTTCGCCGAAGTTGTAAATGCCCCCGAAGTTCACGGTGAAATCAGCCGTGATCGGCAAATGGTTGTAGTCAGCACCGAACTTGATATTGTGGTGCCCTTTCACCAGGGAGAAATTGTCACTCAACTGATGGCGCTGCTCGACTCTGTCCACGAATGAGAAGGGCTCGCGGCCAAAGAAGGCAAACCCGGGAATATTCACTGCCACGTCTCCGCCACCCGCACCACGAGAGAAGTTGTAGAGCAGTCCACGCCGCGAATATTGGTACCGAAAATCGTTAATCTTGTTCTCGCCGATAATCCAGGTGTCCTGTCCACCGATGCTGCCATCGTGATAGTTTTGGGTTGAGGTGCGCGAGAAAGCGTTCTGGCCGAAGTCCTGGTTTTGCGCGTTTACCTGGATACCCGTCACGTCGCTGGGGCTTAGGCCCGCGCGCACCATAAGTTGGTTGCTGGCGCTGAACTTGTGGTCGAGTCGGAGCGAATAAACGTCTGTTCCTTCAGAAACCGGGTAGTTTCCCACCTGGCTCAGCAGGTTATGGAACGAGGCTGGAAGGGGAGCGCCTGTAGTTGGGAACGCTCCAAACGGTCCGGGAGCGCCCGGAACTCCTGCCAGCGCGACCGCCGATCCGCCCCCTGCCAATTGGGCGTAAGCCACCGTGAACGGATTGAGAGGCGCTGTCGCCAGGAACTGCGCCTGTGCCGGCGTCACCAGCGCTCCGGCCGGCAATCCAAAGGAAGCCGCGTTCGCCAGTGGAACCAAGCCAAAATTGTTCTGGCCGATAGTCGAAAACCCCGTCTCCTGCCGGCGCGTGGTTTCAAACGAGAAGAAATAGTAGGTACGATCCTTTTTCAGCGCGCCGCCAAAGTCAATGCCGGCCTGAACGCGCGTATATGCGGGATCAGGCGTGTTGCTGAAAGGATTCACCGCCTGGATGTTGCGATTGCGCAGGTAACCAAACGCTGACCCATGAAAGTCATTGGTGCCGGATTTGGTGATGATGTTAATCACTCCACCGGAAGCCCGGCCATATTCGGCTTCGTAGCCATTGGTAAGGATCTGAAATTCCTGTACGCCCTCTTGCGAGATAGTCGAGCGGATGCCGTTCACTGAGTTGTCCACGGCGTCCATGCCGTCGACATTCACAGCGTTCGAGCGCGCGCGCTGGCCGCCGAAGTTCAATCCAGAGGTCGGCGCTGCGCCGATGCTGGGCGCCACGTCGCGCTGCAACTGGGAATTTGTCAGCGAGAAGTTGACGTAGTTGCGGCCGTTGATTGGCAGATTCTCAATTCGGCGCTCGCCGATCGTGGTGCTGGTGGAGCTCTTTGAGGTCTCAATGAGCTCCGGTTCGCCCGTGACCGTGATCTCTGTTTCCGCCGTTGCCAGTTGCATGGTTACGGGATATTGCGCCGCCTGCCCTACGGTAAGCGTGACCTGTTTGGCCACCGCCTTGGCAAACCCTTTCGCCGTAACGGTTAATGTGTATTGCCCTGGCGGAATGGAAAGCAGATTGTACTCGCCTGCGTCATTCGTTTCTGCCGAGCGGGTAATGTTTTTTGCTTCGTCATGCAGGCTGACAGTGGCGCCATGGATGACTGCGCCATTGGGATCTTTCACCACGCCGTGCAATTCGGCGGTCGCTGCCGATTGTCCCCAGGCAGTGGCCGCGATCATCACGATCGACAGCAGAAATGGCAAGCGCTGAATAATCTTCATTTATTTGTCGCTCCTCACCCTTTTATGATCTGGCGGCTAAATTTTGCAGATGGGTGGACTGGTTGGGCTTTTTATCATTGAGCAGCTACAAAGGCAAGCCGGATTTCGCTTTAGTGATAACGCTTAAGACGCTGCCCTCATAGCGGAGGGGGCAAAATACGCGGTTTTGCCGGAGCAAGACTGTTTCTTTAACGATGCTGCCCGCTCTTGAGCAATAACGAAAGTCAGGTTCGTTCTTCAATCTTCAGTTTTTCCTGCTTCGTCAGATAGCTTTTCTTTCGAAACCACTCCTCCATGGCAGTCTGTAGCCTGTCCAGCGGCACTCTGGTCCCAATTTCCATCGTACCGTCTGCGATCGGCAGCGTGTCATCAAATATCTGATCGTTCGTGAAGTTGCGCATGGAAAAATTGTCCAGCCACTTCAATGGACAAGGCTGAT
>DASUBD010000529.1:0-10575 GCA_035763445.1 Candidatus Angelobacter sp. | reverse complement strand
CCTCACTCACAAATTTTTCTGTTCTCACCACCATCTTTCAGGAGTCAAACAGAAAGTACCGGCATCTGTGACATAATTTTTGCAATGGCCGCTGCCGGGCCTGAACATAGATGAACGTCCGCCGGCCTCCATTTGAAGGATGCGATGAGTACTGCACAGACTGTGTCTTCGACGCAATTTGAATCTCTGAACAAGAAACTTGATGACCGGACTGCAAAGGTCGGTGTCATTGGCCTCGGCTATGTTGGTCTTCCCCTGGTGCTCCTTTTCAGCGAGCAAAAATTCCGTGTAACAGGCTTCGATATTGACAAAAACAAAGTCGACACGCTGACGCAGGGTGGATCGTATATCGTCCGCATCCCGGGAACAGAGATCCAGGCAGCGCAGGCCGCCGGCTTCACAGCCACCACGGACTACTCTCATATTATGAAAATGGACGCAGTCCTGATTGCTGTCCCCACGCCGCTGAATGATCACCACGAACCCGATCTGAGCTTCATCGTCGCAACGGCCGAGGCAATTGCCCCACATCTCCGCGCAGGACAGTTGATTGTGCTTGAAAGCACAACCTATCCCGGCACCACGGAAGAGCTGTTGGTCCCGATTCTGGAAAAGAATCCGCGCGGGCTGAAGGCAGCGCGCGGAGAGAACAACGGTGAGGGCACGTTTTTTGTGGCCTTCTCGCCTGAGCGCGAAGATCCCGGCAACGATACTGTAGCGCGTGCCGACATTCCCAAGGTGGTGGGTGGCTTCAATCCGGCAGCAACGGAACTCTGCTGCAAGCTCTATGGCGCCATCTTCCATCGCACCGTGCCGGTCTCGGCCCCCGCTGTTGCCGAGATGACCAAGTTGCTCGAGAACATTTACCGCTGCGTGAACATCGCTTTGGTCAACGAACTGAAGATCCTGTGTTTGCGCATGGGAATCAATATCTGGGACGTGATCCAGGCGGCCTCCACCAAACCGTTTGGCTTCCATCCCTTCTACCCCGGACCGGGAATTGGCGGCCACTGCATCCCGCTGGACCCTTTTTACCTTTCCTGGAAGGCCAAAGAATACGACTTCCACACCCGGTTTATCGAACTGGCCGGCGAAATCAATCTCAGCATGCCCTATCACGTGGTGGCGGCCACCATGGAAGCGCTGAACCGGCAACGGAAGAGCCTGAACGGATCAAAGGTACTGGTGCTGGGAGTCGCGTATAAAAAAGACATTGACGATCTGCGGGAGTCGCCGGCATTGACCATCATTGAACTGCTGCAGAAAGAAGGGGCACAGGTCAGCTACAACGATCCGTTCTTTGAATATGTCGGTCATGGGCGGAAATACAAACTCGAGATGCAAAATACGCCTCTTGAAGAACTGCCCCAATTTGATGTGGCTGTAATTGTTACCGACCATTCCAGCTACGATTACAGGTGGATCGTCAATAACTCGCCGCTTGTGATTGACACCCGCAATGCGACCCGGGGAATTGTCAGCGACAAGATTGTGCGCTGTTAAGACCAGCCGTCAACCCTGAAGGCTGGTTGTGCTCGTTTCACAAATGTGACGGTGATCACAGGCGCGGTGTGCTCACATAATGTACTTTGACCCTGGAGGCGCTTCATGAGCACAGCGACGGTCCAGGCACCCGTACAGGAGCCCAAAGCAGTAGTTACGGTGCTGCAACCTCAAATTCCCGCTGAGAGCACCGCGGATCTGCGCTTTGTCGATGACCACCCGTTCGCCGTACTGGGAATTTTCATTGTCATCTCGATGGCACTTGCGTCTGGATTCGTTGCTGCGCTTACAATCTGGTTGTACCAGCTCCGCAACTCAGGGGTGATGGACATCAAGTTCTAGTTCATTGTTGATTGTCTCGTGCGGTAAGGCGACAATCAGACTGATCTTCCGGGCAGCCTGACTGGTCGCCTTTTTTATGGAAAATGCCTTCTTCAATTCCGGCTGACTACCGGAAATCCCTATCCAGACGAAGCGGCCTTTCGTTCCACGCGACATCATGGTAACGTCCGAATTTGCGCCCCACTTCGCGGAAAAGGCCAATCAGCTTGAACCCAAAGCGCTGGTGCAATGCTTGTGAGGCCGCGTTGGGCACGGTAAATCCCGCGACAATGCGGTGAATGTCCTCGTTCGCGATGGCTTCAAACAATGCGGAATACAGCATGCTTCCAAGTCCCTTGCGTGTGTTATCCGCGCTGCAGTAGATGGTGGTCTCGACCGTGGTATCGTAAGCCGCTTTGGGACGAAACCGGGTTGTTCCCGCATAACCAAGAATGAGCCCATCCTCTTCCACCACCAGCAAACGATGCCGCCCTGTTTCGGCAAATTGTGAGAACCACTGCGCACGGCGCTCTACTGTATATGGCTCCAGATCAAAGGTGGCTGGAGAATTTAATACATAGTAGTTGTAGATCTCAGTGAGCCGGGAAAGGTCGGCAGCCATGGCGGCGCGAATGAGTAGATTCGTCATAGTGCTCGCGCATTCAAAACTTGGAAAAATCCGGCTTGCGCCGTTGCAGGAACGCCATCATGGCCTCTTTGGCTTCAGGCCCCTGCAACAGGGCAGCGAATTGTGTTGTCTCACGGTCCATGGCTTTGGCAATCGCATCGCGCGCGCCGGATTTCAGCAGCATTTTGGTCGTGCGCAGCGCCGCTGGAGGCTTGTCCGCCAATTGCTGGGCACGTTCCAGAGTCCTGGGTATGAGCTCATGAGGAGCCAGCGTGCGATTCACCAGGCCGAGATGGCGAGCGGCATCAGCGCCGAAGGATTCGCCGAAGAACAACAGATCGGCCGCCTCATGGTGACCCATGATCATGGGCAAAATCAGGCTTGAACCTGCTTCAGGGCACAGTCCCAGATTCACAAAAGGAAGCTGAAAGCGCGCGGTTTCGGCGGCATAGACCAGGTCGCAATGCAGCAGCATGGTAGTGCCAATTCCTATAGCCACTCCCGCGATTGCTGCGATTACGGGTTTTTTGGCCGCTGCCAGAGCGCGCAGGAATTCGACGGCCACCGGCGTCTCTCCAGGTTTGGCGGCGGCAAAGTCGGCAATGTCGTTTCCGGCAGTGAAACAGTCATCGCTGCCGGTGAGCAGGATCACGCGGACACTTACATCGTCATCCGCGCGTCGGATCGCGTCTGTCATGGCCACATACATGGCCCGAGTGAGCGCGTTTTTCTTGTCAGGACGATTGATTCGGATCGTGAGAATGCGGCCCTGAGCGCTGGAGATGATGTTCTCTTCCATGGTGCTCCTAAGAATCTGAGAAATGCGCGGAAGCTACCGGGCTTGGGATCATGGATGAGTATAGCTTGATGCTTTACCGGAGGGACACCGTCCCCCGCCAGCCAATCCATGCCCTATGGTGCAGTTCGTTGTACATAGGTAACACGGCCTTACGGACAAAGTGAGGCTATCCTTTTGTATTGCCAACAGGAGTGTGCCCATGAAAACTTCCCTGGCTGCCATTGTCATTTTCGCACTGGGCCTGCCACTGGCCGCCCAGCAGCGCGGCAGAACGCAGGTTGCTCCAGTCCGCACGGACCTCACCTCCATGCTGCTGGAGCTTGATCGCACCTCGGCGGCCACGTTCACGGACATTTCTCACACCCACATCGAGCGCTGGAAAGGCGGGTGGAAAAGCGGCTTCACCACCAGCAGTTCGCATAAGAACCACGCGGAAGAAGCGGCCCTTTCCCTGGAGCGTAACCTGAAAGGCCCCCTGCCGGAAATGATTCGCGATGCGCTGAATGCTCATGGGAATCTGGCTCCAACGTTTAAGGTTTATGAAGACCTCAGTCTGGTCTGCGAAACACTGGATACGCTGTTGATGGCTACCGAGGAGTACGGCAATCGCAAGGAGGAATACGAACCGCTGGCCATTGACTTCAACCAGCTCACGCGTTTGCGTCGCGGCCTTGGTTCTTACATTATGCAGCGCGCCGCTGCTGCCGATAATGGTGGAGCAGGTGCCAGTAGTCCGGCTGCTTTTAATGTGTATTCTTCTGATTCATCTCCCACGGACATGCCGCGCAAAATCATCATTGATAACGATGATTCGCCGGCCAAGAAGCCGGAGCCTAAGAAGAAGGCTCCAGTCCAGTACACAAACCAGTATTAAAACTTCCCTTACTGGGCCATGACCTGGGGATCTCCGATGTGAGGATGCCAGACATCCAGCACCGTGGGCTGCTTATTTACGATGGCCATGGTATAGCGCTCGCGGCCTGCATTGCTTATGAGCGTGTAGTCGATACGCTCCACCGGACTGTGTTCGAAATCGACCGGGTAGGGGCTATCAACGTAAAAAACCTCAGCTCCGGGAGTGGCATCACTCATGTCCTGGCCGCGCCAATGGGGTTTCATATCATGCGCCAGCTTGATTTGAGCTTCGCTGGGGCTCGCCGGCTGCGCCACCACGCTGGAAGACATGCCGTTCAGAATGCATCCACCTGAACAGAGCTGGCGCAATTCCTGAATGGCGGCGAGAGCCTGACGCAGCTTCACGTCTTTATCAAAAATGAAGTGGACCTTCTCCACCCTGATCTCGGGATTGAGATGGCCCTGCGACTCGTCTCGCGCATACCCAACCAGGATTCGAACTTCTCCGGCTGCAGTCTCGCGGTAGAAGACGTCATCCACTTTCTGGTAGTTATCACTGTAGTAGCGCAGCTCGGATGGCTTGATCAGCTTCTGAATTGCCGGGACGAAATACTGCTGCGGCTCGCCTGCTCGCTTCCGCAAGTCAGACTGCGTTTCCCAAAGTGTGAACTCCAATGGCTGGTCAGGCTTTGGAGCCTGCGCAGAAGATTGAGTTTTGCCTTTCTTTGTATGCAGCAGATGTTGCGCGCTGGAGGGGCTAAACCAGGTAAGAACGAGAACAAAACTAAGGATGACGCGCGGCATAGATCCTCCCGCCCGAGATCACGGATCCGCAACATTTTAGAACATCTGAGGCCTTGTGATGGTTGGATCATCAGGCTCGAAACCTGAGTCAGACAGTTCCCTTCAGATATTTTTGACGCTCAGCTTCCTCGAATCTCTCGATGGCATAGCGCAGCATGGTTCTTGGCATGGTGCGACAGTGTTGTCTGAGAAATCGTTTAAGCCCCGCCGGGTCTTTCTTGCCGACTTCGCGCAACGCCCAGCCGCAAGCTTTATGAATGAGATCTTCTTCATCTTCAAGCAGCATCTCCGCCAAGCTCAGAGTGTCCTGGATTTGGCCGTGGCGAATAAACCAGAGCGTCGCCACCACGGCGATCCGCCGGTCCCAGATGCGGGGCGAGCGGGCGAGTTGATAAAGCAGGCTTTTATCGCGCTCCAAAAGGTAAGCTCCGACGATATAGGGCGCGCTGTCATCCACGCCATCCCAGCTATGAATGGAATTGCGATGCCGGATGTAGAAGTTGAAGATCTTCTCTCTTTCCCGTTCGCTGCCCTTTTCAAATTTCCAGCGCAGGATGGCGTGAGCCAATGAGCGCTCCTCATGCACGTGTGAAAGCATGAGTTTTCTCACGTCGTGCATGGCCAGCTCGCGAAATTGGCGGGCCACGCAGCGCATATCCTTTGTTCTGACGCCCAGGAACCTGTCCTGTCCCGGATCTTTGAAATACCAGCGATAAACCCGCGCACGGGCGGAATTGGCATGAAGCCGGAGTGCCTGCCTGGCTTTTGTGTATCCTATTGGGCTGGATGATTTGGGTGCCGGCATGTGCTTTTCCCAGGAGATTGTAAGCCCCTCAAGTAACCTGCCAACCGGCTACTCTCATCTAGTACTAGCAGGAGGGAGAATGAAAAAGGCCCTTGCAACTGTGACACTCGTGTGTCTGATGGCGATCGCGGCCACGGCTCAGCCGCGTGGCGGCCCTCAGGTACGCCAGCCGGTACAGCCCCCACAACAAACACAACCGCCGACGAACGCCACCCCCGTACAGGCAAACCTCAACCTCATTATTGAGCAAATCCAGAAAGCCGCGCTCTCCACCAACGGAGACCTCGGCAAGCTGCGGATTGAGAAGTGGAAGACGGACAACGACCAGAGAGACCAGCTGCAGAAGATGGCAGATTCGATCCAGCGAAATGTGACCTACGCCATCCCCGGCCTGATCAACGACGTAGAAAACAGCCGGGGCAGCATGTCCGCCACCTTCAAGCTGTATCACAACATCACAATCGTTTACGAGTACCTCAGCTCGCTCACGGATGCAGCCGGCGTATTGGGCAAACGCGAGGAATATCAGCCTCTGGCCAATGATGCGGCCGCGCTCGATTCTGCCCGCCAGAACCTTTCCACTTATATCGAACAAACAGCCTCACAGATTGAAAGCAGGAAGCGGTCCCCTGTAGTGCCTGAAGGGACCGCTCCTGAGACATCCTCCGCGGCCCTGCCTGGCGGAGGCAAGACGCCCAAAGGAGTGCATATAATTACTGAAAAAAACGGCACGAAACGCATTGTGGTGGATGATGATGAGCACAAAAAGGCCGTAAAAACAACAAAGAAAAAGACTTCCAAGCCGTCGACTTCGAAGCCATCGCCTTCCCCCACTCCCAGCCCCAAATAGTCCCTGTCTAAGCCTTGCCCCCTTCTGGAACCTTCAACTCTCATCCGGAGTCTAATCAATTAAGAAGTTAAGGGCGAAACCGCGCTCGAGTGTTGTAAGTTACGGCGGTTATACAGCCCGGATGGGGAAAAAGTTGTCGCGGCTCCATATTCTTGGTAACGTTGAGGTGACGCCATGAGAAGAATGGCGGGAGCAGCAGCAGCAGTGGGCAACATAGCCAGCGCCATAGCGGTACGGGCAGAAGAAGCCTCCATCGTCGAAGAACTGAAGTCCGGTTCTGACGAGGCTTACAGCTGGCTGATTGCGCATTATCACCAACCAATTTACAGCCTTGTATATCGCATCCTGACCGATCCCACCGATGCGGCTGACACCACACAGGAAGTCTTTCTCAAGGTATTCCGTGGCATAAAGCGTTTTAACGGCGAATGCAGCCTGAAAACGTGGCTATACAGGATTGCCATCCATGAGGCCTCCAACCAGAGGCGCTGGTGGTTCCGCCACAAGAGCAAAGAAACTTCCATGGAAGCGCACGAGGATTGGGAAGGTAACTCTTTTGGTTTATGTGACACGCTGGTAGACCGTGGCGAATCCCCCATGGAGCTCTTCGCGCATGAAGAGATCCGAGCCCGGGTTGAAAGTGAACTGAAACAGGTCCCCGAACCCTACCGCACTACCGTGGTGCTGCGGGATATTGAGGGACTGGCTTACGAGGAAATCGCGGAAGTTTTGCAGGTTTCACTTGGCACCGTCAAGTCCCGGCTCATCCGGGGCCGCGACGCGCTGAAAAAACGCCTGGAATCGTTCGTCCGTGAACTGGGTTCTGAAGTGGGGAACGGCAAACAGCCGCAGTCGGTGAAGACTGGGACCGTATTGCCGGGGCAACGGGAAGTGGAGGCGTAGTCATGAGGTGTACAGAGGCAAAGCCGCTATTCACCCTGTACCTTGATGGAGCAGTTACGGGTACGGAGATGCATCAGGTGTCCGGCCACTTGCATGAGTGTGCAACGTGCCAGTCTGAATATGCGTCGCTGGAGAGAACGCGGGAAATGATAGCCGGGCTGGGCCGCAAGCAGGCTCCTCCTGATCTGGCGATGAAACTGCACATTGCCATTGCCAGCGAAAAATCGCGCCGGCGGCAGAATTGGCTGAAGGCCTACTGGGTTCGTCTGGAGAATGCGGCCGAGGTCGTGATGTTCCCTGCAACTGCAGGCGTTCTTGCCGCAGTCATCTTTTTTGCGGCAGTCATTGGCTTCTTTGTTCCGGCGAGGGTCAGCGCGGACGATGATGTTCCCACCCTTCTTTACACTCCGCCCCGCCTGGAAATGTCAGATGTTGACAGCCAGTTAAATCTCGATTCGCCCGTGGTCATTGAGACGTATGTAGGGGTGGATGGCCGGGTTGAGGCATACCGCATCATCTCCGGGCAGGACAGCGAGCAGGTCCGGATGGAACTGAACCGTGCTCTTCTTTTTACCGTCTTTGCCCCTGCGCAGTCTTTTGGCAAGCCGGTACCGGGCAAAGCCATCATGTCGTTTTCCCACGTGAACGTGAAAGGATAGCGAAAACCGGATACTTCAGTATCCGCAGAGTTTCAGGGGTCAAACCTGAACAGGTTTGACCCTCTTCGTTTTTCTGGCCTAAACTTGAGTTTCCCGCACATTCTGGAGGAACCCTGAGGCCGAAATTTTCATTCTTTTTTCTTCCCCTGCTGATTTTTGGGTTTGCGGGCTCCCGGCTGTCGGTTGCCCAGGAAACACGCGCGCAACTGGAGGTGAGTGAGTCCTTCTTCACGTTGTTCTCCGCGCTGAACAGCTGCGGCTACGATGGCGGACTGGCAGAATCACTGCCTGTACGGCAAGCAGTAAGTTCAGATTTGCTGGCGATCATCCAGAAGTCGCAGAAGGCATTGAGTTCTCGCGACGCCATCTGCCAATTCTGGAGGGAACACAAAGGGGCCAACGGTGAAAACGATGTTTCCCAATACGTTTCTCTCGCCCTGGAAATGAGCAACCCTCCGGCATTCACCACCGAGATGCCTGAAGGCGATATGCCTCCCGATGCAGCCTACGTACTGGGAATCCTCCCTCTGCTCAGGAACTACTACCAGGCGGCCGGGATTCACCAGCTCTGGGAGAAGCACCAGGGCGACTATGATTCTCTGGTGAAGCAGTTGCACGATCCGGTTTCGACACTGATCAATCAGACTGACATTTTTTTAAAGTTGCCCTTCGCGACGTATCCGGGCCAGCGGTTTGCGGTATATCTGGAACCGCAGCTTTCACCGGCAAAAATTGAGGCACGAAACTACGGGAACAACTACTACCTTGTCTACTCGCCGGACAAGCAGGGCAAGATTCCCAATAACGAAATCCGACACACTTATCTTCATTTCGTGCTCGATCCACTGGCGGCTTCGCATGGGACCAGCCTGAAGAGACTGGAACCGATTCTGCTGGACATCCGCTTCGCTCCGCTTTCGCGCTCCTTTAAACAGGACATTGCGCTGCTGGTGAATGAGTGCCTGATCCGGGCCATTGAAGCAAGAATGACGATCCCAAAGAGCAATGAGCGGGCCCGTGAAGGTTATGTGGAACACTCGGTGGAACAGGGCTTTGTGTTGACGCGGTATTTTTACGAGGCTCTGGCCAACTTCGAAAAGAGTTCGGGCGGCATGAAGACGGTTTATGGTGACCTGCTGCACGGGCTTGACCTGGACCACGAGCGCAAGCGGGCCCGTGAAGTAACCTTCGCGGAAAAGGCGGACCCTGAGGTCATCAGCCCGGCTACCGCGATTGTGCAGTCCAGTCTCCTTAATGAAGCGGAGCAGAAATTGGCTTCCGGTGATAAGGAAGGGGCCCAGAAACTTGCCAATGCGGTATTGCAGCACAACCATGGAGGCGACGAGCCCGGGCGTGCGGTGTTCCTGCTGGCGCGGATCGCCACGCTGGAAGGCAAGATGGAGGAAGCGCGCTATGACTTTGAACAGGCAGTTCAATCAGCGCGTGATCCTCGCACGCTGGCCTGGAGCCACATCTATCTGGGGAGAATCAACGACCTCCAGGAAAACCGCGATGCTGCGCTGCAACATTACCGGGCGGCGCTGGCGGCGGGCGATCCCGCGGCTGATACTCGCATCGCAGCCGAAAAAGGGATTGAAGCGCCCTACCAGCCGCCTGGAAGACCAAAGCAGCAATAGGAATTGAATGAAGAAACTGGGAACATCATTATTCGTGGCTTGCGCATTGGTGGCTGGCGGGTGGTCACTGCAACAGACCCCTGCTCCGCCTGCGCAGCAGAAGCCCGCGGGTAAACGGCCGCCGCAGGCAAAATCGCAAGCAGAATACAAAGATTACAACACCGCTTACGCGGTCACCGGCGGCGCTGCCATGGAGAAAGCAGCTAATGATTTCGCAGCCAAATATCCGCAGAGTGAATTGATTTCTTATCTTTACTCTAAGGCGATGCACGAATACCAGAATGAGAACGAGCCAGACAAAATGCTGGCCATGGGAGAGAAGGTGCTCGCGCTTGATCCGGATAATCCAATCGCTCTGGTCCTGACCGCGACGGTGCTGTCTGACAGTTTGAGCGATTCTGACCCCAACCGGCAGCAGAAGGTAGCTGAAATCAGGAAAAATGCCAATCGCGCGCTTGAGTCGGTGGACAAAGACTTTGCCCCACCAGCCAATGCCACTCCCGAACAGGTGGCCGCTTACAAGAGCACGCTGCTTTCCATGGCGCATTCGGCAATCGGCATTACGGATTTGAAGATGGGCGATGACACCGAGGCGGAAAAGGAACTGCAGACCGCGGCTGACCTGAATAAGACCCAGCCCGATCCCTATATCTGGTATCACCTGGCGTTGTCTCAGGACCACCAGAACAAATATGCCGCGGCGCTCGAATCCGTGAACCAGGCGCTCAGGTATACGAGTTCGAATCCTGATCTGGACAAGCTGGCGCAGGGCGAACGCGACAGGCTGATGAAGCTGACTGGTACTCAGCCG
>DASUBD010000528.1:0-6431 GCA_035763445.1 Candidatus Angelobacter sp. | reverse complement strand
GTGGAAAAGACGATTGAAGATGATGTTGCGACACCACCTGCAGGGAAATCTTCTGGACGTGGGTACGGGGATCGGGCAGTTTCTGCATCATGCGCGAGCGTACTTTGCTGAAGTGGCAGGAACGGAGATTTCAGAAAGCGCAGTACGGATTGCGCGAGAGAGATACGAGCTGGAGATTCGGCAGGGGCAGATCAAGGAATTGCGGATGCCCGATGCGTGTTTTGATAATGTCACGCTATTCCATGTTCTCGAGCATGTGCCTGATCCGGCAAAGCTGATGCGGCGCTGTCATCAACTGCTGAGGCCGGAGGGGATTGTTGTCATCGCGGTGCCGAATGATGTTTTGGCGTGGGGCTCAGGCCTGAAGAAGCTCGGGAAAAGAATGGGACTTCATCCATTTCAGAAGTTCAGTCGCGTGGCCGGGATCGCGAAGGCAGGAACCTCCAGAGAAATCCATCTTTCGCACTTCACGCCGATGGTGCTGCGCCGACTGTTGACTCGTGCAGGGTTTGAAATTGTAGAGGAGGAACTGGATCCCTACTATGCTGCGTCCGGGGTGTGGAAGCTGGCACATGGGCTTTACTACACGCTGCATCGAACGATCTTCAAAGCTTTTGGTGTAAACCGATATGAGACCATCTGGATGATCGGCCGCAAGAGGGTAGATTCTTCACGAGACTCATGAACCTACAACGATGAGTTCACTTGAGCAATTGCAGAAGAACTGGGAAGAGCTGGCGCAAGCCGATCCCATGTGGGCCATCTGTACCGATCCGGCGAGACGGCACGGAAAATGGACCCGTGAAGAATTTTTTGCTACCGGATGCGACGAGCTTGGGAAAGTGATGCAATGCGTGCGCGAAATACCCGTGGCGATTGATAGCAGGGCGCCTGCGCTGGACTTTGGCTGCGGCGTGGGACGGGTCGCTCGGGCGTTGGCCGGATATTTCCCCGAATGCTGGGGCGTGGATATTTCACGCACCATGGTGCGGCTGGCTGCCGAGTTTAATGCCGATGTTCCGCAATGCCGTTTCTTGCTCAACCAGAATGGCGATCTGAGAGACCTTCCGCATAACTATTTCGGCTTCGTTTACACCAGCATCGTTCTGCAACACATCCACCCGCGTTATAGTCGCGGATATCTGGCTGAACTGGTACGCGTTACCCGGCCAGGCGGGATCCTGGTATTTCAGGTGCTGGATGATTTCCGAGCGCCAATGCTGGAGCGCTGGAGGCAGAAACTCGGGCTGCGAAGGCGATGGAACAGGATGGCGCCGAACGGCGATCGCGCTTACCTGATGGATTTGCATTGCATGGCAGAGGCTGAAATTGGCAAGGTGATGGAATCGGCTGGGGCGCGGATTGTAGACGTTCGCTGGACCAATTCCACTCAACCATCGTTCAACGGAAGGCTCGAATATCTGGCAGAGCCTCCCGCGCAAGGCTACGTCAGCAAGCAGTATTGCGTCATCAAAGACGCTCAACCACCAGCAAAGGACCGCAAACAAGTTGGCGCGTGACTCGCAACAGCCACGCAAACTGCGGGTTGGCTTTGATGCCCGCTGGTACAACGATTCCGGCGTGGGAGCTTATGTGAGAGGGTTGCTGGGAGCGATGGTTCAGCTTGAAGATGAATTGGATCTGATCGTCTATGAGAATCCACGGAATCTCGTGCCATTGCCAGATTGCAGCAACGTGCAGCGAGTCGCGCTGAGGGCAAAAAAATACTCCGTCGCCGAACAAGTTGAACTGGCGCGCAGGTCTAGCGAGGACAGACTGAATGTTTTTCACAGTCCTTTTTATGTCGTTCCGCTGTTCACACGCTGTCCGGTGGTGGTGACGGTTCATGATCTGATTCCGTTTCTGTTTCCCATCTATTCACGGGCCAAGCAGGCCATTGTGCGCGCGGGATACAGGATGGCGGTGCGCAAGGCTGCACAGATCATTGCTGACTCAGATAACACCGCGCGAGACCTGCAGCAAATTTTGCAGGTCAGCATTGACAAGGTCTCTACCGTGCATCTTGCGCCGAGCGAGGTGTACCAGCCGAAAACAGATCCAGGTGAGTTTGATCTGCTCCAGCAGAAATATGGCATCAGTCAGCCATACGTGTTGCTGGCGAGCGCCCGCAACTGGCGCACCAAGAGCCTGGATACTGCGTTGCGAGTCTTGAAAGCCGTGCGCGAGGCGGGTGCGAAGTTTCAAACCGTGGTTTACGGATCGCCTGAAGGAATGGAAGCATGCAATGCGGATGAAAGCGTTCTATCGCCAGAGATGAAATACATTGGATACGTTGCAGCCGATGAGCTTGCGATACTTTATCGCCATGCCGGCGTTTTTCTGTTTCCGTCGCTCTATGAAGGTTTCGGCTTGCCGGTGCTGGAGGCCATGGCGTGTGGCTGCGCCGTGGTGGCGTCGAATGCCGGAGCCCTGGCTGAAGTCGTGGGAAGCGGCGGGCAGGTTTTCGATCCACATGATGTAAGAGGTATGGCTGATGCGGTGCGCGAACTCCTTGGCGGTCCGGCTAAGCAAAAGCATTGGAGAGAGGCTGCGTACAGGCGATCGGCAGATTTTTCATGGACGGAAGCGGCGCGAGAGACTCTAAGGGTATATCATCAAACACACAAGTCTTCACTTTTTAGCCGTGTTGCGCACAAAAGTTAAAGAGAAAGACACATTTAATTCAAGACTGAGGTGCAGTTGGGAATGCGGGCATTAATTACAGGAATCACCGGACAGGACGGATCGTATCTGGCTGAATTCCTGTTGGGCAAAGGATATGAAGTTTGCGGACTGGTGCGGCGCAGCAGCCTGGAAAAGTACGACCGGGTGCAGCACATTGCGGATGATATCAAGTTCGTGGAAGGCGATCTGACGGACCAGAGTTCTCTTGACCATGTGGTGCAACAGCTCAAACCGGATGAGATTTACAACATGGCGGCGCAAAGCTTTGTGCCGGTCTCCTGGAACCAGCCGGTGCTGACGGCTGATGTCACCGGACTGGGCGTGGTGCGCGTGATGGAGGCCATCCGCAAGCATTCTCCCAAGTCGAAGTTTCTGCAGGCCTCAAGTTCAGAGATGTTCGGCAAAGTGCGCGAGAAACCTCAGACCGAGCAGACACCGTTTCATCCCCGCAGCCCTTATGGCGTGGCGAAGGTGTTCGGCCATCACATTACGGTGAACTATCGCGAGAGCTACGGCATTTTTGCCTGCTCCTCGATTTGTTTTAATCACGAGTCGCCGCGGCGCGGCAGTGAATTTGTGACGCGCAAGGTGACGCAGACCGCGGCTAAAATCAAGCTCGGCCTGGCAGACAAGTTGAAGATGGGCAACATTGACGCGCAGCGCGACTGGGGCTTTGCAGGCGACTATATCCGCGCTATGTGGCTGATGCTGCAGCAGCCGCAGGCGGAAGATTACGTGATTGCCACCGGCCAGACGCACAGCGTGCAGGAGCTGCTGGAAGTCGCATTCTCTTACGTGGGTCTTGACTGGAAGAAATATATTGAGATTGATCCCAAGCTGGTGCGCCCGGCCGAAGTTGATTATCTCTGCGGCGATGCCAGCAAGGCGCATCGAGTGCTGGGATGGAAGCCTGAAGTATCGTTCAAACAGCTGATTGAGATGATGGTTGAGTCCGACCTCAACTCCCTCAAACATCTTGCGCCACGCCGTCCGGCAACCGCTGGGGTGTAAAGTGTCGTCGTCCGCGGCGAGGCGGCTGGAGCTTAGTGACGAGGAGGCGCTGCCCTTGCGCCGCGGCTCACGCTTCCTGAAGCGCTTGATCGATCTCACCGGCGCTGCTCTTCTTCTGCTTCTTTCGTCGCCTGTGATCTGTGTATTAGCCTGCCTCATAAAACTGGAAGATGGGAGTCCTGTCTTTTACCGTCGCAGAGTTGTGGGCATGGCAGGCGAGTTCGATGCGTTCAAGCTGCGCAGCATGCGCGTGGATGCGGAGCAGATTCTGGAGCAGAACGCACAACTGCGCCGGCAATTCCAAATTAACTTCAAACTAAAAAATGATCCGCGAGTCACTCGCGTTGGCGGGCTGATGCGTCGGTTCAGCATAGATGAGCTTCCGCAATTGTGGAATGTGGTGCGCGGGCAGATGAGCCTGGTGGGACCGAGAATGATCAGCCCGGCGGAACTGGAGAAGTTCGGCGAGGCGGCATGGATCTTCAACTGGGTGAAACCGGGACTGACTGGCTACTGGCAGCTGAGCGGACGTCAAGAGCTGGGGTATGAAGATCGCGTGAAGAAAGAGCTGTGGTATACGCAAAACAGATCGCTGAGTCTCGATCTGAAGATCCTGCTGAAAACGCCGCTGCGAGTTTTGCGTGGGGGAGAAAGTTAATGGCGAATGTGCTGGTAACGGGCGGTGCGGGGTATGTGGGCTCAGTGTGCTCAGCAGAGCTGCTGAGGCAGGGGCATTCGGTTACTGTGGTAGATGATTTATCAACCGGATTCCGTGACGCTGTTCCAGCGGGCGCCCGTTTTTTGGAGATGAACATCGGTGACGGCGCCGCGATGTATGACCTGGCTATCCAAAGCCGGTTTGATGCGGTCTTTCATTTTGCCGCCAAAGCGCTGATTCCTGAGTCGGTGACAGATCCGGGAAGCTTTTTTCAGCGGAACGTTGCTGCCGGGATCACGATGCTGGAGGCCCTGCGCGCGGCCGGAGTAAGGCAGATTGTATTTTCCTCCGCAGCGGCTATCTACGGAGTAACGGGAAGCGGACCCGTGGATGAGGATGCGTCGAAGAACCCGCTGAATTCGTATGGTGAGACCAAGCTGATCTTTGAGCAGGTGTTGCGCTGGTACGCGAGCGCGTACGAATGGGGCGTGTTTGCCTTCCGCTATTTCTCTGCTGCTGGTGCTACGGCGGAACATGGCGAGCGCCACGAACCGGAAACACACCTGATTCCGCTGGTGCTGGAGACCGCAGCAGGTGAGCGCGACGTCTTCAATATTTACGGCAATGACTATGAGACACCGGACGGCACCTGCCTGCGTGATTTTGTGCACGTCCTGGACATCGCCAGGGCGCACATTCTGGCGCTAGAGCAGATGACGCCGGGAATGCGCTGCTACAACATCGGAACTGGAACCGGCTATTCGGTGAGACAGGTGGTGAGCGAAGCGGGAAGGATTACAGGACGCAAGATTGAGTCTCGAGTCGCGGGGCGGAGGCCGGGAGATCCGGGAACGCTTTACGCCAATCCGGGCCGCATCATGCGTGAACTCGGCTGGCGTCCGGAACACTCGTCGTTGAATGAGATTCTGCAATCGGCGTGGCAGTGGAAGCAGAAACGCCTCACGGCGGCCACAGCATCTTTGGGATAACGATGTTAAAGGGAATCATTTTCGATCTGGACGGCGTGATTGTGGCGAGCCACCCCGCGCACAAGCAGGCGTGGCGGGAACTTTTGGCATCGCTGGGGCGAGAAGTCTCAGAGGCGCAGTTGGAATTTGTGGTAGAAGGCCACAAGAGGGATGAGATTCTGCAGCACTTTCTAGGCGATCTGAGCGGAGAAGAAGTACGTCGGCTGGGACAGCTTAAAGATGACTTTTACCGCCGAGTGGCGCACCAGGTAAAGTTGATTCCGGGGGTTGAGGACTTTATATCAGCGGCAAAGCTGGCGGGGCTCGCGCTGGCGGTGGCGACAAGCGCCGGACGAAGAAGGGCGGAGGAGACGCTGCGGCGTTTTGAGTTGATGGAAAGCTTTCGCGTGGTTGTGACCGGCGATGAGGTACAGGCCGGGAAGCCTGATCCGGCCGTGTTTCAACGAGCCGCTGATGGGCTGGAGCTTGGGGCGGAGCATTTACTGGTTTGCGAGGATGCGGTGGCGGGCGTGCAGGCGGCGAAGAGAGCGGGTATGAGGTGTCTGGGAATTGCAGGGAATGGGAGAAGCGAAGTATTGCGAAATGCAGGCGCGGATTGGGTGGTGAGGGATTTTATTGCAATCAGTGTGGGTGATGTTCAAGGTTTGTTCCTTGATCAGATGAGCAAGAGTACCGCTAACGTTTAGTTTCCTCCTATAATTCGACGCTTCCGGGCCTGCGAGAAACTGCAGTCGAGCAGGTCCCTCAGCTGGGCGTGAAAATTCGCAGGCCGTTTACCGTAGAGCGTGCGCAGCTCCGGGATGACAGGCGTTTAAGAGTAACGGTGAAATTGGAGAGTTGTCGATCTTCTCAGGTTCCTCAAACAAGAGTTTCCTCAAACAAGATCATTGACTCGAGAAACGACAGGCGGGCCTCGGAAGGAGAAGGAAATCAGGCCCGCCTGTCTATTTTGAAAAAGGTGCACGTTACTGACGAAGCAATCAGAAAGCGGCGACCTTCCTCAATTCGCGCGACGCGAATCCGTTCACAACTTTGGCCAATGGTCGAGCAGCGGGCTGGATCACCTGCGCGGCGAAGCGCTCCATCTC
>DASUBD010000527.1:0-4026 GCA_035763445.1 Candidatus Angelobacter sp. | reverse complement strand
GGGAGTGTGGCGAAAGCCTATTTTCAGGAGTTGCGGAGGCCGGACCTTCCACAACCGGATCGTTCTTCAGAACCGGGGCTGACGAAAAAGCGCTCACAAAGGCCCCAGCCCAGGGCCAATTTATCCGTCTCACTAGATTCGACTCGACTTCCTATCGCAAATTGCATGCCGAAAAGGGCCATGCCAGTTGCTGCGAACTGTACTATAGTTCATGTCCATTAGTCCAGCGAAAATTTATGAATACTAGGACTTTAGGGAGTGTACTTATGTAGGTGTGAGTTTCCTTCAGGTTTGAGGTTTATCGGCTGGAAGGATCAGCGTAAATACTTGCAAATAAGTCGTTTATTCGTCATCAGTGCGGTGTAATTACCGAATAGAATCAAGGCTTTAGCAAACCCGGCAGGAAGACCGGGAGACGCAACTCATCCTGAAGCACCTGGTCAATCAGCTCTGCAACCCCAGACCCGCGGGTTCCTTCTGTAACCAGGTCTACCCGCTTCTTTAGCGAACCAAGCGCATTTGCGACCGCTACGGAATATCCACAGAGAGAGAGGAACGCGTCATCGTTTTCGGCGTCTCCAATGCCGATTGTGTTATGGAGAGAAAGGCCGAGTTCCGCGATCGCACGTCTCAAGCCTGTGCCCTTGTCGATGGCGGAAGGTAACACCATCACGGAAGCCTTGTTAAGAATGATCCGGAAGTCCAGCGCTTGCTGGCGGATGATCTCGAACACCGTCTTCTCATGCGGCCGCCACGTGGCAACAATTACTTTGCCGGTGGAAACAGGCACTCCACGCCGGCGGAGTTCGTCCACGAAAGCGGGATTGGGAGGTTCAGCCAGGATACGCTGCGATTTCGATTTCGGATCGTAGAGCAGAGCGCCATTTTCGGCGACCACGCGGCTGAAAAGCTCAATACGCGGGAAAACACTCTGGAGGTCGTCAAGCTGCCGGCCTGTCACCATGACGAGCTTACGACCAGACTCGACGAATCTCTGCAGAGAGTCGAACGTCGGCTGATCCACGTGGCCTCCAGAAGCCAGAGTGCCATCGTAATCTGTAGCAAGCGCGACATAGCGCATAACAGGAATGGGATTGCGCCTTTGGCCTGCGGCGTTGCAAGCGCTGCTCGCCTCAGTGCGAGGGCATCAGCACTACCTTGCCGGTTGATCTTCTCTGCTGGAGCAAGCTTAGCGCCTCTGCAGCCCGCTCTAGAGGAAGGCGGTGTGAGACGTGAGGCCGAAGCCTGCCTTCCTGAAACCAGCGGAATAGTTGTGCGAAAGAGCCACGCAACAGTTCAGGCTTGTGCGCCTGGTAAGAACCCCAATAGAAGCCGATGACATCAATATTTTTCACCAGAACGATATTGGCGGGGATTTGCGGCACGCGTCCGGCGGCAAAGCCAATGATGATGATGCGTCCGCCCCACGCGATGGATCGCAGACTGGCATCAAATGCGTCGCCCCCTACGGGATCGTAGATCACGTCAGCACCGCGACCCCCGGTGATAGCTTTCACGCGCTCCCGAATATCTTCCTTTGAATAATCAACGAGGTGGTCGGCGCCGTGCTGCTGCGCGATGGCTAACTTTTCCGCGCTGCCGGCGCAGGCAATCACTCGCGCGCCCATGGCCTTGCCGATTTCCACTGCCGTCAGGCCTACGCCGCCAGCAGCACCGGTCACCAGTAGCCACTCACCGGGCTGAAGATGTGCCCGCCAGTCCAGGGCGCCGTGCGAGGTGCCGTATGCAACGGGAAATGCCGCAGCACTGGCAAACTCCATTGCAGGGGGAATGGGCAATACGCGCTGTGTGTCCACAACAACTTCTTCGGCGAATGCTCCCAGACCGGTAAGCGCCATCACGCGGTCGCCTAGTTTGAGATTGTTTACCCCCGCTCCAACTTCAATGACAACACCTGCGGCCTCTGCTCCCGGAGTGAATGGAAAGGCGGGCTTCTCCTGGTACTGTCCGGCGATGAGCAGTAGGTCCGCGAAGTTTACACCTGCAGCATGCACCTTGATCCGCACTGCACTGTCGCGGAGGGCTGGCGACGGAACGCCCTCAACCCCGAGCTTTTCCGGACTACCCCATTCTCTGCACACGACTGCGCGCATATCCGCTCCTCACATCAGGAACGGACATTGTACTGGAGAGACTACGGCTTGGGCAGCGGCGCGGGGTTGTAATCGACCTTTGCATCGTAGGCCACCTTCTCCCAGCGCACCTGGATGTGAGAGATCTTTTGATCCCGAAACATAATCACACCGTTCATGGTGGTGGGAGTGTCTCGTAATAGAACCGAGGTTTCCACTCCACTCCCGGGTCCGCCGGCGAAAACAATTTCCTTGTCGCTGTACTTCTGCAATTTCATGACGAGCGGCGCCTGCAAAGTCTTGTCGGCCAGGTCAGTGGAGAAGTGCAAAGAGCGCACCTCCGGGCCGGCAGGAGTGTCATACAGTGAATAGATTTCATACATCACTGGCTTGCCTCGCACGAAGACGCGAAACAGGCAAAGCAGCTCCCCAGATTCGGGAGTGGAACAGATCTGCTCCGCAGTTGAAGTCCGCATATGGCCGATCCAGCGTCCTGTGAACCAGGAAAAATCCGAGGGCTTGATTTGGGAAACATCTGTGGTTTGTGTTTGGGCATAGCTGCAATTTGGAACTGCCATCACCGCAGCAAGCATAAGAGCGATCGTCATAAGCGTTCTGCCAGATTTCATTTGGATCTCCTTTTAGCCGCTGAGCCGTGCGGCCTGGAATTGGGTTTGCGTTTCTTTGGTCTCCCCTTGCCTGCTGCGAGTGTTTCGAGTTGCTGGAAGTGAATCCGGAGCTGTGAAATGCAGTCATCAAATGGTTCAATGAACTGGTAAGAGCGGGCCTGCATCACCGCGCCTTCCATTACAGTGAGAACAAAGCGGGAAAGCTGGCGCACATGGCACCCGCCGGGCAAACGGCCTTGTGCTACCGCCTCTTTAAGAAGCTCTTCCACAGCGCGCGTCCACCCGGTGAAATTGGCTGCGATCTTGTCATGAACCAGGCGGCGATCAGGCTCAATTTCAAGCGCCAGACGCCCCAAAGGGCAGCCGAAGGCAAACTCCGTCATCAAGACATTCTGCCGGTATTTTTCCAGCAGCAGGAAAATCCGCCGGATGGGATCTTTGCTCTGCTTGAAAACCGGTTCCAGCAGCACGGGACCAAGATTCTGCTGATACCACTCAAGCACAGCCATCAGCAGATCTTCCTTGCTGGTGAAGAAGAAATAAAAGCTGCCGCTGTTGGCCTCCGCTCTCTTGAGGACTTCCGCCATTCCTGTTCCCGCATAGCCGTGAGCCCAGAAAAGCTCGACGGCAGCCTGGAGAATGCGATCGCGGGTTGAAGTTTTAAGGTCAGGCATAACTTACTTGAATGATCAAGTAAGTTACAGCCGAGACAAATGTTTGTCAATGGAATTGGGGACTGAGAACCCCTTGCTCGTGCAGCGGCTACGCTGCCCGTTTGGGTTTCTTCTTTCCCGGACCTTTCTTTCCCTGGATCTGAACTTCAGATTCGCGCTGGACGTCTTCTACGCGCTGCGGGCCTTTCTTCTTGCCCATCTGTTCCAGGCTCTGACGAAGCGCGGCCATCAGGTCAGTGGGAGGCGCCTGCTTACGCGGTTTTTCCACGGCTGTCACTTCCCCGCCTTCCATGCGCGCTTTGATCAGCTTCTTCAGGTTCTCTTCAAAAGTGTCATGATACTTTTCCGGCTCCCACTTGGCCGCCAGCGCCTCAATGAGTTGGTGAGCCACCTTGAGCTCGCCTTCCTTAAGATGCCCATTGGTATCAAGCGCGGGCGCTTCGCGTATCTCTTCCTGGTAGAACATGGTGTGCAGCATAAGTCCGCCCGGATGCGGACGCAGAAGGACGGTGTATTCGCGATTGTGCATGGCCAGCTTGGCTACAGCGAGGTAGCCGCTCTCCTGCATGGCGCGCGAAAGAAGCGCGTACGGCTTCTTGCCGGCTTCATCGGGCGCGAGGTAATACGAGG
>DASUBD010000526.1:0-4439 GCA_035763445.1 Candidatus Angelobacter sp. | reverse complement strand
CGGTGAAATTGACGAAAAACAACCCCGGGGTTGAATGGTGTAAGTCTATATTTTTCGGGGTTGACGGGGAGGGGTACCCATCCCATCTAAGGCTAACCAAAGAGTAAAGTTGGGAAGTTGGGAAGCTGGATAAGCCGAACCGCTCTGCCGAACAGAGGCGTGGTGCGGGTGGGGCAGCGCAGCTCACTGGCGGATTGAACGGTCCGGAGGAAGACAGCGGGATTAGCTTCCCGCGACCACTCTCGCACGGTCAGGCCCTGCATCTGGTTCGACCTTGGCTTTGTGGCGGCCGGAAAGTTGGAGACCAATCCAGCAGCTTACGGGCCAGGTGATGAGCCATGAGAGCCAATACCAGTGCGGCCAGCCTTTGCTCCAGTTGGGAATAGTGGCGGCGATGCCCATGGCTTCTCCCAGGATGCAGAACCAGAGCACATGGCGCGCGGCCCGGGCAGGAGCGAAGCGGGCGCAGAGCCACGCACAGAAGATTGAGATCACAATGAAGCAGGCAGTGCTGGCCATGAGCGCCGAGTTGGATGGCACGCGGCCTCTGACGAAGTCGCCGGGGAAAAGGCGCGAGAGCAGCGGGTCAGTTGCCACGACAAGGAAAATCGAGACCAGATAGCAGCCGACGACATCGGCAATGGACTTGAGCACGGTTCGAGCCTCCAAAAGTTGGACACACTTTAGAGTGTCTGGCTGCGGAATTCAAGCGGGAACCCAGGTGATGGGAAAATATTTACCGCAAAGGGCGCGAGGGCCGCAAAGGACTTGCTGCACTGTTTCAACCACGGAGTCGCCGGGAACAGGGTGCCTAGACGAGCATGAAAATGGTTTTTTATTGTCGCTCCGCCATTCGGCTACGCTCCGGCCTACGGCAGTGTGGATGTGGCATTTTGCCCAAGCCTACCCAGCCCTTATCCCTCATCCCGGCAAGCCGGGACTCGGGAACGGAGCTGGGCTACCGTTCTGCCGCACCTACCACCACCCCAAAACGCGAACAACGCGCGTCTTGGGGACCCCGGCCTGACGGTGCTGGACCGTAGGGTTCGAAAGAACTTCGTAGCTTCCGGTTACATTTTCGAGAGAGGGCGCGAAGGTCGTAAAGGACATAACTGCTGGGTTAAACAGAGGACACGGAAAATCCATTTTCTGGCAGAATCCATTGAGACGGAGGTGCTGCGATGAAGGTATCAAGCAGCTTGTTGGTAGGCCTCATCATTCTCACGGCCGGCCCCTTTACAAGAGGGAGCGGTGATGACGCTGCGGGAGCGAAATACGTCCCGTTTACGCCGCTGAGTGAAGACGCCGTGGTGATTCAGGGCGACGTCGAGAAGGAGGGCCAGGAATTTGTGATGCGCATCCGTGAGTTGCGTGGCAGCTTCATTCCGCCGCATACCCATCCTGTGGACGAGCACATCACGGTTCTGGCCGGGAATGTCTGCCTTGGGACGGGGCCGGAATTCGATCGAGGCAAACTGCACTGTCTAGGGCAGGGAGGCTATGCCTTTTTTCCCAGGGGAACAACCATCTTCGGCGAATCGGCTGAGCCTGCCACCGTGCAGGTGCACGGTGTGGGCCCGTTCCACCTGCACTGGAAATATCCGTTACAGACATTCGAGTCGCCGGATGCCGCTCAGGCTTTTCGCTATCGCGCCGGACAGAGAATCCAGACGAAGTACGGCGTCGGCACGATTGAGAAGGGCTGGCGCAGCGGGCCGATCATTCAATACGAGACCCGGGTTGGCCGCGAACTGGTGATGGCCACCGAGTCAGAGGTGAGCGTCGTCAAAGGACAGTAAACTCCAGTGAGACGCTTCGCTTTCCTCCACCCCGGCACGCCAAGATCGGCGTGGGCGAGGATTTATCTTCCCGCCGCCACTCTTTCCTGGCCAGGCTCTGCGCCGGGTTGGTCATTGGTTTTTGCTTTGCACCTCATCTAAGCAGAGAATTTGCTTTTCCTAACATGTCTGGCGTTTCAGTGGGGAAAGACGATGACTTATGTCACACCGGGGAGAGTGGCCCTTACCCGCTCCCAGCGCGCTGAATTGTGATCCTGCAGGCGTGATTTTTGTCACAGCGCCGAGCGCTAATCACAGCGACAATGTGACCATGTTGAAAAAAGTCGTGATGCGATGCAATGAAGGCACCGTGCGGTGCCCCGGAGGTAGAGGCGATATGCGGTATTGGATCAGCATGGTTGCAGTTTTCATTATCATTTTTTCTACCAATGTTGTTTATGGAACTTCGGGGGCGTCGGCCGCTTCAAGCGCCGCGCCCGTGGTGCTGCAAACGGAAGAGGGCGCATGGACGCACGCGCCGGATGTTCCGCCCGCAATCAAACGCACTGATCCCAGGCTGGTGGTGGTGCACTGGGAAGCCAAAGAAACAAAACTGGAAATTACTCCGGGCATGGTCTATGAGACCTACTGGACGATTGAGGGCACCGCGCCCGGACCGTTGCTTCGCGTGCGCGAAGGAGATACGGTTGAGATCCACCTGAAAAACAGTGCGAGCAATTCTCATCCTCACAACATTGATTTTCACTTCGTTGCCGGTCCCGGTGGAGGAGCAGGACCGTTGACCGTTTCGCCCGGACAGGAAGCCGTATTACGAGTCAAGGCCACCATGCCCGGCTTCTACATGTATCACTGCGCGGCAGCGGAAAGCATCCCCACGCACATTGCCAATGGGATGTACGGATTTGTGCTGGTTGATCCCGCAAAGGGCTTGCCGGAAGTGGATCACGAGTGGTATGTGGTGCAGAGCGAGTTCTATGCCGAACAGAAAACTGCGGGGCATCTCACATTTTCATTCCAGAAAGGTCTTAGCGAGCGTCCTGACTATGTTTTCTGGAACGGCCGTTTCGGTGCGCTCATGGGAGAGAACGCACTCCATGCCAAGCCCGGAGAACGCATCCGGCTCTATATCGGAAATGCCGGGCCCAACCTGGTCTCTTCTTTCCACGTGATCGGGACGATGTTTGATTCGGTGTATCGCGAAGGCGACTTGATCTCTCCTCCCGCGCACGGAATCCAGACCACGCTTGTCCCGGCAGGAGGATCGACGGTGGTGGAATTCACACCGCAGGTTCCCGGAGCATACCTTCTGGTGGATCACTCGATCTTCCGCATTATGAAAGGAGCCGTGGGACAGATCATGGTGGAGGGCAGCGGTGGGGATGCTGCGAAAGCAAAGGAATTCTACGATCCCATCCTTACGCAGCAAGCCGCAGGGCACGACGGGCACGACATGAAAGGCGGCGCGCCGCCGCCACCGCCGCTGGAAGAGGCGGAACACACCTCCAACGTCAGCTTGAGGGGGGCGAATTCCGGCACCGTGTTGATTCCCTACAATGCATCCATCCAGAGCACGGACAAAAACCATTACTACAACCCGGGCATCATCACGGTTCCGAAAGGCGCCACGGTCACGTGGGTTAATAAGGACATGATGGGCCATGAGATGGTGTTTGACACCATCGATCTCGGTTCTGGGCCGTTCTATCCCGGTGGAAAGTGGAGCCATAAATTTACGACTGTGGGGAAATACCCGTATCACTGCAAGCCGCATCCGTGGATGAAGGGGATCGTCATCGTGAGCGATTCCGCTGCGCCTCTGGTCGCCGACGCGAGCGAGCCTGACCCGCAGCCTTCCGCATCAGACGAATCCGCAGAGAGCGCGCCAAAGGCTCCGGCATCGGCGACTCTGCGCCTGCTGCCAAACTCTTCTACGCCGAAACTGATCACGGTTCGGCAAGGCGGTACGGTGACCTTGGTGAACAGTGACACCATGAAACATGAAGTCATGTTTGATTCATGGTCCTGGGACTTTCGCTACGTCGATCCGGGAGTGATACTGCAGCCCGGCGAAAAGTGGACGCATACATTCACCACGACGGGAACGTTTGCCTACCACTGCAGGCGGCATCCGTGGGTGAAGGGAACTCTGGCAATCAAGTGAAAGGAAAATCGGGCAGTGGGTCATTTTGAAAATGACCCACTACCGAAAACCGCGAACCAGGGTCGCAAGGTGCATTACGGTACTTTTCTTAATCACACAAACGAGGGGAGCAAGCGCGGAGGATCGCTGAACATTCGAGCACGCGAGAATACCTGGAAAGCGCCTGCTACGGGATTGACAGCCACCGAGACCCGGCAGTTCAATATGCGCTATGCGTATGTTCTCCGGCTCAATCTATGTAGTGGTGCGCAATCGCGATTCAGCCATTGCCTGGTACAAAGAGAAGTTCAAGCTGGGCTCCGGATCGCTGGTTGAGATGGAGGAGGGTGAAGTCGCGATGCAATCATCAGACCGCGAACTTACGATTTCCATAGGAGGACCAACCGACAACCCTGTCGACCGCGCAATGCTTGCTACGGGGAATGCCAAGAAAGCCAGAGAATGGCTGGTTGGACATGGAGTGAGCGCCGATCCTATTC
>DASUBD010000525.1:0-4744 GCA_035763445.1 Candidatus Angelobacter sp. | reverse complement strand
TCCTTATGCCTCAGACCGCAGGAAGTGAGCGAGGGCGCAGAAGTTCGCGCGTCCTGGTACATCTGGCGCTTGCCGTATCCGGCCAGAAGAGTGATGGTTCGCACGTGAGTGGTGCGGCCGAAACCATTCTGGTTAATCGCCATGGCGCACGCATCCGTTCCACCGTTCCGCTGGAACCCAGAATGGAAGTGCGCGTGGCCATGCTGGCGCCATACAAATGGCGCGTGGGGCAGGTGGTGTGGGCAGATTCGCATGAGAGTGAATACGGGATTGAGCTGCATCGCCCGGAAAATTTCTGGGGAATTTATTTTCCTCCGGAAGACTGGGAATTGGGGGTTCCGCCGGTAACGGTTTATGGTGATCAGCCCCGAAGTGCAACCCAACCTCCAAGCGCGCCTGAAGAAGCAACTGAAACTTCGTCTGAGCCGCAGCCGCTGCACATCCCCGAAGGTGGCACCATTGCCATTCTGCGCGGCATCGCAAGCAACGGCATGCCATTCCAGGAGCGCGACCTGATCCTTCCCGCAGGCGACCGGCATGCCACCATGCTGATTGGTCCCATGGTGGAGTTGGGAACCAAGATGAGCGTGATCCTGAGCAAAAACTGCGTGGAGGATGCCGTGATCACGGCGGTCTCTCACAGCCGTGAGTTTGACCGCTGGCGCATCTGGATGCAGTTCTCGCGGGTGCTGCTGATATCACGGCATAGTAGTTAGCTGGCGTATTTCAGGCGCGCTGCGCGCAAACCGCTTGACCGCAACGCATGGGCCAACGCTTTTCATGCTACTGTTGCACTCGGCTCGGCGCGCAAGCCGGCCTCGCCGCGCAGGTTCTGTGAAGAGCTGAGCTTGTACGCGCTCACTGATCGGTACAAGCTCCATGACATTTCCTGTGGTTACCGTCACCACGTGCCGTTATACTCTTTCGTTCATTTCTCAAAGGAGTCTTCTTTTGGTCAAGCGCTGGTTCGCCCTTGTTCTGTTACTCGCTTCCTCATTCGTTTTCGCACAGCAACCCACGAAACCAGAGCCGCCGCCGAAGGCTGTTTATATCCGCGCGGGGCGCCTGTTTGATGCCACCACCGACAACATTCGCAACAACATGGTCATTCTGGTGGTTGGGGACAGAATTCAAAGCGTTGGGCCGGCACAAACCGCACAGATTCCGGCAGGGTCGACGGTGATTGATTTATCTCACGCCACCGTGCTGCCCGGGCTCATTGACTGCCACACGCATCTGAGCTTCCGCGCCGATCGTTACAACGAGATATACGCCTTCAAGGACACGCCGTTCGACTATGCCTTTAACGCGGTGGTGCATGCGCGCAAGACGCTGGAGGCGGGCTTCACCAGCGTTCGTGATGTCGGCTCGCCGCCGTTTCTTGCAGTGGACCTGCGCAACTACATTAATGAGGGCTTCATTCCCGGGCCGCGAGTGGTGGCAAGCGGTCCGGCGATCTCAATCACCGGCGGACACGGCGATCTGAACAACTACTCGCCGCAGACGCGCGTGAGCATGTTTCCTGAAGAGCGCGATTTTCAGATTGCCGATGGAGTGGACCAGGTGCGGCATGTGGTGCGCGCCCAGGTGAAATATGGCGTGGACGTGATCAAGATCCTGGCCACCGGCGGAGTGCTCTCAAAAGGCGATAGTCCCGGAGCGCCGCAGTACACGCTGGAAGAATTGAAGACCGCTGCCGAAGAAGCGCACATGGCCGGACGCAAGATTGCCGCGCACGCACACGGCGCACAGGGGATCAAGAACGCGATTCTGGCGGGAATCGATTCCATTGAACACGCCAGCCTGATTGATGATGAAGGCATTCGCCTGGCCAAAGAGCACGGCGTCTATCTGGTGATGGATATCTACAACGATGACTATATTCGCGGCAAGGCGGTAGAGTTCGGCTTGCCCAAGGAGAACGTTGAAAAGGAAAAAATGGTGGGAGAACTCCAGCGCGAGAATTTTGCCAAGGCAGTGAAGGCCGGCGTAAAGATGGCGTTTGGAACGGATGCAGGTGTCTATCCGCACGGCGACAACGCCAAGCAGTTTTATTACATGGTGAAGTACGGGATGACTCCGGCCCAGGCCATTCGCGCGGCCACCAGCAGCGCCGCTGATTTGATCGGTCGCGCCAAAGACGTGGGAACGATTGAACCAGGAAAATTCGCTGACCTGATCGCCGTTACCGCCGACCCGTTGGCTGATGTGCGTGCTCTGGAGAACGTGGGATTCGTGATGAAAGGCGGCATGGTTTACAAAGATATGATCACGACGAAGCCCGCGCGCTGAGCGAATCGGCAGGGAACCGTTCTTCAGGTAAGCTTTCCGAAGGAGGTTCCCACGCTATGCGCTTTATTGTTTGCTTCATCCTGATTACTGCCTCCGTTACGTATGGAGTGGCTCAGATGAAACCAGCCGGCGAATCAGCAGACCATGCCGCAGCAATGCAGCAGAAGACTTCGCCGGAGACTCAGCACTCGTCCGTTCGCAACGACGAGGTACAGGCTTTGCGACAGGATGTTGCTCGCATGAAAGCGCTGGTCCAGCAGATGCAATCGAACCTGGCGTTTGTGGACACCAGTCAATCGCCTCTGAAACATCAGTTTCAACTGGAGATTGATATGTGGCAGACGCTGATTACAGAAATGGATCGCAGGCTGGATGAGGCTTCACGCCCCGCGCATTAACACGCGATTTTCCTGATTTTTCTTAATATCGATTCGGGGTACAATACGCCGCAATCAGCAAACTACGACAAGAAAGAGATACTCGGGAACCACTCGAATCCGACTCTTATGACCCACGCGGATAGCGGACCAGAAGGGCGGCGCTGGAACCGCCACAAGATTGATGTTCGTCTCAAAGTGTTGATCGGTGGTCCGGAAGGGAACGTGGTCTTCGGACGCGGGAACATCCTGAGCCAGGGAGGCATGGGCGCTTATATCCCGCACTCCCTGACCATTGGCACGGAATTGCTGCTTCAGGTCAGCTTCCCTTACTCTCATACAGAAGTCACGCTCAATGCGGTGGTGAGGAATTGCGAGGGTTTCCGATACGGCCTGGAATTCCGGGAACTGTCTGAGGACGTCCGTTCTCTCATTATGAAGAGCTGCGACTCAGCCCCGCTTCCGCAATAGATTGCCTTTGCGGTTACCTCGATTTCAGTTTGCGCCCGCGTCGTTCTCGAATAGACTCTTGCGCCAGAACGTGCAGCAGCGCCAGAAATCCTGTAGTTCCGGTCAGCAGGCGCGCGGGAGCGCAAGCTTAATAATTTCAGTGGAGAGTTCCCCCATGTGGCATCGACTGTGGTGTGCCTTGCTGTCTCTGCTGCTTCTCAGCACAGCTTCAGCCCAGATCAGTGCGAAAGAAAAAAGCGCGTCACCCAAAATCAGGGCCGTTACCGCTTTTGTTCGGCTCGATCGCCAGAGCTATCGCGAGCAGATCGCATCAGCGATGCGTATGCTGCGCGCGGCAAAGGAACAGTACACGGCCGCGGGGTATGAAGTTGAAACTCTGCGCATCACCACACAACCTTTTCCGCTGATCGTGCACGGAATGTCCGTGTCCGCCGCAGTGAACTTCTTTCGGGATCTGGACAAGCTGGCGCAGCAGCAAGGTTTCACGCCTGACATTGGCGGCGCGATGGTGAGTGATTCCGACGATCCCGCGCAGGCTGAACTGCTGGCGGAGATCCTTGCTGCTACGCAAACCATCAACGGCTATGTGGTGATTGCGGATGCGTCAGGGATCCACTGGAACGGCGTTTCTGCGGCGGCTCGCGTGATCAAGTATCTTGAAGACCATACTGAGCGTGGCGAAGGCAATTTCCGTTTTGCCGCGGGTGCCTTTCCGCCCGTCAATGCTCCTTTTTATCCTGTCTCACACACGGAGGGAACGGGACGAAGCTTTGCCATCGGGATTGAGTCAGCGGGAATCGTGAACCAGGTCTTTTCCGGCGCCAAGGGTGATTTTGGAGGCGCGGGAGAAAAACTCACCCAGCAATTGGGTGCAGAAGCAAAGAAGGTGGAAGATATCGCCCGCCGTGTGGAGAAGATGTACGGCTGGGCTTATGTCGGAATTGATCTCACGCCGGTTCCGTTGAAAGATATTTCCATTGGCGCGGCTTTTGAATCATTGCTCGGGGCGCCCATCGGCGAAGCGGGAAGCCTGAGCGTTGCTTACACTATCACCAGCGCAGTTCGTCGTATTCCGGTTTTGCAAACCGGCTACAGCGGACTGATGCTTCCCGTACTTGAAGATTCCGCGCTGGCTCGCCAATGGGAAGCCGGGCGGATCAGTCGCGACTCTCTTCTTTCTTATTCCGCCGTATGCAGCGCCGGCCTTGACGCGGTTCCATTACCCGGTGACGTCTCACAGCAGGAACTTCAGAACATCATTAGTGACGTTGCCAGCCTGGCCGTGAAATGGCACAAACCGCTTTCCACGCGGCTGCTGCCCGCGCCCGGCAAGCACGTGGGTGATATGACTGAGTTTGCCAGCCAATACCTGGTAAACATCCGCATTCGCTGACGGTTAGGCCCAAATTGGGAGATGCAGAGTCTTACAACTATTTGACAGAAAAGCCGCTAAAGACTATGGTTTTCGCGCTCCCGTTTTGACTCCCCCGGAGGTGTTCCACCACCATGAAACGGACTTCCACTGAAAAGAATTCATTCGCTCCCCGGCTTGTGCTCTATTTGCTGATTCTGGCGGTTGTTCCATCGCTCGCCCTCGCCGCCAC
>DASUBD010000524.1:0-3790 GCA_035763445.1 Candidatus Angelobacter sp. | reverse complement strand
CGTGATCTTCTTCGCTTATCTTCGCTGGGGACTTGCATGGTCACTTGCCCGCTGGGGAGAAAAATGGCAGATCCGCGATGTGGGGGACACGGCAGTCCTGCCGCTGGTCGCGTTGCTGGCATCCATCTTTTTCTTTGTCCTGACGCCTGTTTCAAATACCTACATACGCGTCCAGGAGCATGAGGCCGATATGTATGGGCTGAATGCCAGCCGGCAACCAGACGGTTTTGCCCAGGCAGCCATCCATCTGGGCGAGTATCGCAAGATGGATCCCGGAAGGCTGGAAGAATGGATCTTCTTTGATCATCCCAGCGGCCACAACCGAATTCATGATGCCATGCAGTGGAAAGCGGAAAATTTGAAGCTGATGACACAGTAGCTTAGTGGTAAAAAACATTGCTTGCAGGCGCTCCAAGCAGCACTACAATAGCGGGGCACAGCAAGGAGAACGGCCATGAAGACCAGAAGCTGGCTGGTGATCGCGGTTTTTGCAGTGACATGTGCGTGGGCGGGAGAGCAGGGCACTGCGCCCAAAGCTTCGGCAGAGAAGTACGCGGCGCATGCAGAAAACAGTGGCGCAAAAATCGGCGCGGCTCGTTTGAGTTCCGGGCAGATCATCAAGGCGTTCTCCGTGGACAAGACATTTGCGCGCGACGTAAGCGAAAATTGTGTGGTGGTGGAAGTTGGGCTCTACCCGGCGAAAGATGGCGCGTTGGAAGTTGCTCTTGATAACTTCGCCCTGCATGCTTCCGGTCAGGACAAGGCAGTAAAACCATCTGCTCCCACCGCGGCGGTGGCGGCTATTCCGTTTTATGTCCAGCTTGGGGAGACGTCTGGCGGCGGTGGCGGCGGGATTATGTCCGCTCCGCGTCCGCAGGTTGATTCTCCCACGGGAGTTAATCGCGACCCGATCACCGGCATGCCTCGGCGCAGTGTTGGCATCCGGCCTCCGGGGGCGGACATCGGCGCAGGCGTAGGCGGGCAATCAGGGCAGGCTTCTCTTCCGCCTGAGCGCCGCGACCTGGCTTCAAAGATGACAGAAAAAGCTCTACCGCAGGGCAAAGCGACTGCCCCGGTTTCCGGGTATCTGTATTTTTCACTGGAGACCAGGAAGGGCGAGAAGTATCAGCTGGAATACACGCTCAACGGGAAAAGCGTGGTGCTGCCGCTGTAGAGCGGGCTCCACGCACTACTTCAATCCCAGCCTCTGCTGCGTAACCGCTATGATTGTTTTCTGTACTGCAGGAATTTTGTCTTTGGCTTCCACCTTGACCACACGTTGCGGTTCGCGGTCGGCGATGGCCAGATAGCCTTCGAGCACGCGCTTATGGAAGGCACGGCTTTCCTTCTCAAACCGGTTTTCGTCATGCTCGCTGTTTCCAGCCTGTTCCAGGTTGCGTCGCCGCGCCCGATTCACACTGTGCTCCAGATCGCTGAGCATCAGGATGGTCAGGTCAGGCTTGAGGTTGTGGCAAAGCGCTTTGTGCAGTTGCAGCACAACCTCACTGCCAAGTTCGCGGCCGCCGCCCTGGTAAGCCTCACTGGAATCAGTGAAGCGGTCACAAAGAACCCATCGCCCGCGCTGCAGGGCCGGCAGGATTTGTTCATCAATGTGCTGGGCGCGGTCGGCGAACATGAGCGCCAGTTCTGCCAGAGGAGAGAGCCCTGAAGTGCGAGAACTCAGCAGCACCGTGCGCAAGTTTTGTCCCAGCTGGGTGCCGCCGGGCTCGCGCGTGGTGATTACGTCCAGGCCACGCTGGCGCAGCCAATGGGCCAGGTTTTCCATCTGCGTGGATTTGCCCACGCCGTCAAGCCCTTCAAAGGTGATGAATTTTCCGCGTGTCCGGGTCACCGTACAGATTTAACCACAAAGCAGGGTGCGCAGGGCATTTCGCCGAGCCGGGAGAATCGATATCATTAGGTAGAGAGACTTGTTATGCGACTCGGCGATTACATTGACGATTACTGCACGCGCTGCAAGCGCAGCACGGACCACTCAATTGTTTCCATGATGGGAGAGGAAGTCCTCAAGACGCGCTGCCGGACCTGCGACAACGAACACAAGTATCGCGCCAACAAGGGCGGCAAAAAAGAAATGTCGGCGAAAGAAGCCTTTGACATCCTGATGGCGCGCGCCGGCGCCGGGCAAACGCAGCAGCCTGAGACAGAAAAGAAGGGGCGCAAGGGGAAAGGGGAGTAGGCGAGGAGCCCATGGCCGCACTAATTGACGCGATTGACATTAAGCGCAAGATGTTTTTTGAGTTTGAAAACACGCCCTTTCACTGCCTGGATGTGGAGGTCTCCACGCCCACGGCGCGCGGCGGGCAGACGCTGGTCCGCATCAAGATGCGCAACCTGATCACGCGTGCGGTTTTTGACAAGACGTTCAAAGCCAGCGACAAGTTCAAGGAACCGGACCTGGAGATGGTCCCGGCGTCTTACCTGTACAGTGACGGCGATGGTTTTTACTTTATGGACCAGGAGAGTTTTGACACGCTCAAGCTCTCGAGCGATATGATTGGCGATGCAGCCGACTTTCTGGTGGAAGAGCTTGTTATTCAACTCCACAAGTACAACGGCAATCCGATTGGCCTGCAGTTGCCGCCGCATGTCGAAATGACGGTGAAGCATACCGAGCCCGGGGTGAAGGGCGATACCTCCAGCGGCAGCGTTACCAAGCCGGCCTCGCTGGAGACGGGCCTGGAAATTCGCGTGCCGCTGTTTATCAAAGAAGGCGAAAAGGTGAAAGTTTCCACGGAGACGCGGGAGTTTGCGGGACGGGCGTAAAAACAGCAATTAGCAACTGGCCTTTAGCATTTAGCCAAACCAGAGCCCTTCGCGTGCGGGTTGAATTTTGACGTACATTGCAAAGGGAAACGATACGCCCATAGATTTGTGCTGATGCGCGCAGCTAGGGCAAAGATCTACCGCGGATCAACGCGGATTCGGAAGTGTTCTCCAGCGGAAAAGAGTGTTTGGCATGACAGATCGTCATGCGAAGCTTGCCATGTCACTTTAGGAGTTTTAATCTGGTGCGCTGCTCGGGAGAGCACTCAGACATGATCAGATCTTTGAAAAAAATTGTTTCTCTTATTTTGCTACTCACTGCACTACCCGGATTGGCCCAGAAACATAAACGGTCGGCGGCTTCAGCTCCGGCAACGCCGTCACAACCAATCAAGCTGATGGTGGATGCGACGCAGGCGCCGCAAAAGATCCTGCATGCGCAGGAGGAGATTCCGGTTGCACCGGGACCGGTCACCCTCGTTTATCCAAAATGGATACCCGGCGAGCACGGGCCAACCGGCCCAATCACGGACTTCACCGGCCTTGAGTTTTTTGCCGGTGGCAAACGGCTCACGTGGCGGCGCGATCTGGTGGAGATGTACGCGTTCCATGTGGACGTTCCGCAGGGCGTGAATACGGTTGAAGCAAAGTTTGATCTGGCGATGCCTGCTCCGCCAGAAGGCTTTTCTTCAGGAGCTTCAGCCACAACGCAGCTTCTGGTGCTGAGCTGGAACCAGGTGGTGCTCTATTGGCAGGGCGCAAAGAGTGATGATGTAACGGTGCAGGCGGAGGTGAAGCTGCCTGCCGGATGGCATTTTGGAACGGCGCTGCAGCCGCAAAATGAATCGCTGGCCAGCAACACGTCCGGAGAAATCAGTTTTAAGCCGGTATCGTTGACCATGCTGGTGGATTCGCCGGTGCTCTCCGGCGCGCACTTCCGGCGGATACAGCTTTCACCAGGGCCGATTGAGCACTACATCGATATTGCAGCTGACAGCGAAGC
>DASUBD010000523.1:0-4943 GCA_035763445.1 Candidatus Angelobacter sp. | reverse complement strand
AGCGCGCGCCCGTACTCAGCGCCAAAACTGTTGTTCACCACGCGAAACTCGCTGACTGCTTCCTGTGAAGGGGTGGCCCGTTGCGAACCGGTGACTGCCGCAATGTTATCGGCTCCGTCCACGGTCACGCTGTTGCTCAAGTCGCGCTGCCCGCCAAAGGAGATGCGCGTGACCGACGGGTCAGTAAAAGTTGATTGCAGGCTGATGCGGCCTGTAGTGACTCCCGGCGTGAGCAGGGCAAAGTCAGTAAACAGTCGCCCGCTGATTGGCAGAGACTGGATCTGGTCTGTCTCAATTACCTGGCTGACTTCCGTGCGCGTTGGTTCGATGACTGGGGCTTCCGTGCTCACGGTCACCTCTTCGGCGGCCGATGCCACCTTGAGCGTCACATCCAGCGTGGCCACCTGGCCTACCCGCAGTGCGACCGCCTTCTCACTAAATTTGCCGAATCCCTTTGACTCCACCGTCAGGTCGTAATTCCCCGGCGGCAAATTGGGAAGGATGTAAAACCCCGTAGTCCCAGAAGAGGCGGTGTACACGTGGTTGGTATCCAGGTTGCGCAGGCTGATTGTTGCTTTCACAATCACGCTGCCTGTCTGATCACGGACTGTTCCGTTCAACTGGGCGTCAGCGGCGCTAACCTGGCCGGCTGCTGGAAAAGTTGCGACGAGCACGAACAAAGAGAGCAGGAAGGTGGCGCACACTCGAAGCTTCATGGCTTCCTCCGGGAGATGGAAAGGAAAAGTCTTTCGAACGTTCGTTCGCTCCATGCCCTTATGACAACAGAGCGCGCAAACGGAAGGCTTTCTGTTCCGCCGGAATTCTCCATGTCTGGCAGGAACAAGTCAAGGGTATTTTAACGTCAAAATTGTCGCGGACCGAGAAAGAGCTTTCCTCTCACGGATTCTTCAGGACCAGGGTGGGCTGGTCATACAGCTGAATGCGCATGGTGAGTGATTTGCGCCCGTCAAACGCTTTCTGGTCCACCGGATAAGAGAAAATGGCAACGCCGGTGTAAGCCGTCTTCGGCGGGATCTTGAGTTCTTCCCGTAATGGATCTGCACTGGCCTGCTGCAGGGCAGGGAAGGCCTTCATGTAAGTGGCGGCATCGCTGGAAGGAGCCGCATGGTCTGTCAATTTCTTTCCATCGGCGGTTTCCAGATCGAGGTCTACGTTCCTGACCCAAAGCTGGCGGTCGATTACATTGTTGACTTTCACCTGCACGGCCACCATGGTATTGCCCTGCTGGTCTGCAGACACCACCTTGGTAATCGAGCCGCTCATAACCGGCTGTTGACGATTCGTGAAAGACACCACAGCGATAATTATTCCAATGACTGCGGCTGCAATCACCACCGGCACCATGGGCGGCAGCGTCCACTTGGCGCGATCGAACTCTTCCGTGATCGGCACGTGCCCGGGCGCGTATTGCGGAGCAGGAGCGGACGCCTGCTGGCCTTTGTTCGGCGGCTGAGGCGGGTTCGCGTTTTCAGGCATGGGACAGTTCCTCTGACGTGAGAAGAATACTCTTGTCAGATGCCGGATGGCGAGCAGATGCTGTTTCCGCCGCCCCTCAGAGCGCAGCCAGCACCGGCTTGCCCCGTCGCATGCTTTTGGCGAATTCGGCGGGGGGCAGGGTGTTCAGGACGTCTGTGCGCGTCAGCCAGGCGCGGCGAAGCTGAAGCACGCCAAAGCGAATCTTCTCCATGTGAGAAGTATGATGTGCGTCAGTATTAATGACGAATTTCACTCCTTTGGCTCGCGCCATTCGCAGGTGCAGATCGCGCAGGTCAAGCCGGTCAGGATAGGCATTGTGCTCCATTGCGACGCCCGCTTTGGCGGCGGCGGCAAACACCTTGTCACAATCAAAGTTGTAACCCTCGCGCCGCAACAGCAGTCTTCCCGTGGGGTGACCGATGAGGGATGTATGGGGGTTCTCAATCGCGCGCAAGAGCCGGTCCGTCATCTGCGCCGAATCCTGGTTGAAATGGGAATGAACACTGGCAATCACCAGGTCCATTTGCGCAAGTACTGAGTCGGAAAGGTCCAGCTCGCCTTCCGCCAGGATGTCCACCTCAATCCCTGCAAAAATTCTGATGCCGCCGATTGTCTCTGCAGTCTTGCGGATGCGCTTGATGTGCTCTTCCGCCCTCTTGTCATCGAGTCCATTGGCGAAGGCCAGGTTCTTGGAGTGGTCTGTGATGGCCATGTATTTGTAGCCACGCTCGCGCGCCGCCAGCGCCATCTCTTCAATCGTGCACTTGCCGTCCGTTTCCACGGTATGCATGTGGACGTCGCCCTGGATATCGGCCTCAGTGATCAGTTCGGGCAGCGTGTGCTTTTCCGCGGCTTCAATCTCGCCGTTGTTTTCGCGTAGTTCGGGTGCAATCCAGTCGAGCCCGAGTGTTTTATAGATTTCCTCCTCGGTCTTGCCGGCCACGCGCTTCTCATTCTCCATGCGAACCAGGCCGTATTCGTTCAGCGTGTAGCCCATTTTCAGGGCGCGCTGGCGCAGGGAAACGTTGTGGTTCTTTGAGCCGGTAAAGTATTGCAGCGCAGCCCCGAAAGATTCCGGCGGAAGCAGGCGAACATCCACCTGGATGCCGCTGCGCAGCTTTACGCTTACCTTGTTCTCTCCTTTCGCCAGCACTTCCATGATGCCGGGGAAGTTCAGGATCTGGTCAATCACCTTGTTCCGCTGTGACTCACTGGTGCAGCAGTTCCCGGTGACCAGCAGGTCAAGGTCGCCCACAGTTTCCCGTCCGCGGCGAAGCGAGCCCGCCGGCGTCACTTTGTCGACCCCGGGAAGGCGGTCCAGCAGCTTGATCATCTTCTGCGCGATCTCATCCGCCACGTCAAGATGGAACCGGCCGGTAATCTGGCGATAGCTCTCAATGGACTTCAGGATCTTCTGCTCGGATTTCTCGCTCAGTCGAGGCAGAGTACGCAGCTTGCCTTCCTGGGCCAGCCTGGCAACTCCCTCTATATCGCAAACCTGGAAGGCATCCCAGATAAGTGCAATTGTCTTAGGTCCTAATCCGGAGATTTTGAGCAGCTCCAGCATGGATGGCTGGTACTTCTGGAGCATCTGCTCATGCATGGCCAGCTTGCCTTCGGTGAAGATTTCCCGGATATTGGCCGCCATGCCCTTGCCGATCCCCGGGATGGCAAGCAGGGCCTTCTGGTCCTGATAAATTTCTGAGAGCGGCTGGTCCAGCGACTCAATAGCCTCAGCCGCCCGCCGGTAGGAGCGTATGCGGAAAGGATCTTCTGCCGCAACCTCCATTAAATCAGCGGTTTCGTAAAGAATATTGGCAATTGCTTTGTTGTCGGTGGGAGTGGCCACGTTCCAGATTTTAGCGCAGGCCGCATCCCCTCTGCAGACCGGCAAGGCTGCGCAGCCGGGTGACTCAACGTATAATTGAGACTAGCTGGATTTCCATTCTTTTGCAGGTTTTGTGATGACCCGACGCCATCATTCTTTGTCTTATTTATTTTGTCTGCTTGGCCTGGCGGTGGCCTGTCTTTGGCTTGGATTGCTTTCTCGTGCTGAAGTAAAGATCGCTCCTTCCCCGGCCGAGTCAGCCAATGCCTCAGCGCAATCGCCGTCGGCTTCGCCCGCGCAGTCCGGACCGAATTCTAATTCTTATGTAATGGATGGAGCGGCCGGCCCCTGTGCAATTGACCTGAATGTGATCGATACCGCCGGCAAGCCGATCTCTTCAGCCCTCATCAGTGTGCACGTCGCCTACGGGTTCGGCGGCTTTCATAAACTCGACATGAGCGTGTATTCCAGTCCTGAAGGCAAAGCGCGGTTTACCGGGATTCCGGCCAAGCCCAAGAATGCTCCGCTTGAGTTTTACGCCAAAAAGGAGAAGCTCATGGGCGTGGCCAGCATGAACCCAGCTACCGAGTGCCAGGCTAAACACGATGTTGTGATGGATCTGCCCAAAACGCAGTAAAAGGAAAACCGGCATCGGACAACAGATGTCAGATGCCGGTTCCATCCCTTTCTCTTACTTTCCTAGTTCACATACGTGATCTTCATATTGTCGACAAAGACCTTGAATGGCGTGGGAACGCCGTTCAAGTCCAGTTGGAAGGCGTTGGTGAATTCATTGCCCGCCGTGGTCGGCGTCGCCCCGTGCTTGATGCTCAAGGCGTGCCTGACCCCATCTACCGTCAGAGCGTCATGGTAAGTCGTATGGGTTGCCGGATCGTTGTGGTATTCGGCCACAATATGGTGCCATGTTCCGGGTGAGAATCGTGTCAGCGGAATCCCGGTGGACTCCCATTTCTTCAGCGTGTAATTGAAAACCCGCCATTGATTTCCGGCATAAAGCGCTTGCCAGCCGAAATTGTAGATGTATCCGTTGAGCCGCTCCTGGCATTCGAACTCGATTGCCTGCGGAGCATTTTCCATTCCCGAGGGAATGTACAGATCAAACTCATAACGCAGTGACTTGAAAGCCTTGCTGAGCGCCTGCTGGCGGAAGTACCAGTACGCGTCTGCATACGGAAAGTTGCCGCCGATAGTGAATTCCGCGGAGCTGCCGCTAAGTGTGGGATAGCTGATGCCGCGAATCATGGAAAAGGTCGCCAGTGCGCCGCCCCCGCCAGTGTTGCCGCAGGCTCCGCAGGTTTGCCACCCCGTCCATTGCTGGATTTCATTGAGCACCGTGCTATTGGGGACCGGCGTCGGACTGGGAGTTGGTGTTGGCGTTGGGCTGGATGTGCTAACAGTGATCGTTTCAGGAGTTTTGAATACAGCTCCCGTCGAATCCCATGCCTGCACTACAAGGTAGTGACTTCCCGTGGACGCAGTCACGTAAGTGTTGATCTGCGCGGCGCTCACGGCATAGACGCTTACACTGTCCAGATAGATTCTCATTCCCGTAATCGGATGGCTGGATGTGGCGGAAGCGGTCACGTGGAATGGTGAT
>DASUBD010000522.1:0-2885 GCA_035763445.1 Candidatus Angelobacter sp. | reverse complement strand
GGAGATGGGCGGAATGCCCGGCGCGTACGTGATGGGCTTTCCGGTGAATGAAGCCAATGCCCACAAATTTGCCGAGCCAAGCATGTGGGGCTTTACTCCACCCACCTCTAAGGGGCTGAGCGCCGCACACATGGTGCTGGCCGCTGAGCGGGGCGAGATCGACGTGCTCTGGCAAAGTGGCGGCAACTTCAAGCAGACGCTGCCTGAGCCCGACTTGGTTGAACGCGCGCTGGGTCGGATCAAGCTTCGCGTTCATCAGGACATTGTCACCAATCCGACAATGCTGGTCGACCCTGCGGATACTGTGGTCCTGCTGCCTGCGAAGACTCGTTACGAGCAACGCGGCGGAGGCACAGAGACCAGCACGGAACGGCGCATCATTTTCAGTCCGCAGATTCCGGGAGGACCGGATATCCCCGAAGCCAAAGACGAATGGGAGATCCCGGTGCTCCTGGCGGAGAAGCTGGATCCAGTTCGGGCCAAAGCTGCCTTCCCCTGGAAAGACACCGGGGACATCCGCAATGAGATAGATCGCGTCTGTCCTACTTATAAAGGAATAGCTGCTCTGAAAAAGAAGGGCGATAACTTCCAGTATGGCGGCCCAAGACTGCTGGTGGACCGTTGTTTGACACCGGATGGAAAGGGACATTTCAGCGCCGTGGAGTTGCCCGAGGAGAAGGTGCCTGCCGGACGCTTCCTGCTGGCTACACGCCGAGGGAAACAGTTCAACAGCATTATCAATGCTGAAGTTGATCCCATTACCGGAGCGCGCCGCGACGACGTGCTGATGGCTCGCGAAGATGTGGAACGGCTGGGACTGAAAGAAGGCGATGCAATCACTCTTCGCAACGAGCTGGGCGAGTTCCGTGGCCGGGTGAAGATGGATCGCGTAAAGCCGGGATCGTTGCAGGCGCACTGGCCGGAGATCAACGTACTGGTTCCGGCGGGGCGGCTGGATCCCAGCGGCGTGCCTGACTACAACGCGACCGTGGAAATTGTGGGCGCACACTGCCTGACCGTACCAGAGAGCGAAGCGCAAACCATCGGCGCGTAACAGAACAAGTACGGCTTGGCGTCCAGCGCTGGACCGGGGCTGGAGCCGGGCTAATGAGATCGCCAGGGACAAGTCCTGATGTCTGGTTCTGCTGTGAGAACAGAACGAACAAAATTTAATGCCACTTTCTGAAGAGGTGAAAAAAATTATGGCGTCAGATCGTCTTCCAAATCGCTGGGGAATCGCAGTAGCCGCAGTCTGTATGCAACTCTGCCTGGGCGCTGCTTACGGATGGAGTGTGTTCAAGATCCCCTTGATGAAAACTGAACACTGGTCGGAAACTTCCGTCCAATTGAACTTCACGCTGGCCATCCTGTTTCTGGGCGTCGGGACGGTGATTGGCGGACTTTGGCAGGACCGCGTAGGTCCGCGCAAAGTCGCCACGGTTGCAGGTATCTTGTATGGTGCCGGTTATCTGCTGGCAGGATACGGCTCCGCGCATCATTCGCTGGGCACGATTTACGCGGGTTACGGCGTACTGAGCGGCCTGGGCATGGGCATGGGCTACATTACGCCCGTGGCCACGCTGGTCAAATGGTTTCCTGACAAAAGAGGGCTCATGACCGGCGTAGCAGTCTGCGGATATGGCGCAGGCGCGCTCGTGATGGCACCTATTGCCGCTCCTATGATTGTCGCTCACAGCGTCGGGTATACCTTCGCGGCTTTCGGCATCGTTTATCTGATCGTAGTGGTGATTGCCGCCCAGTTTTACGCCAATCCGCCGCAGGGATGGACTCTTCCCGGATGGACGCCAAAGAGTTCCGTTGCAAAAGCTGCGAGTTCATATAACTTCACCGTGCGAGAAGCTGCCGGCACCTGGCAGTTCTATCTGCTTTGGGCCATGTTGTTCCTCAACGTTTCTGCCGGCATCATGATCATCAGCCAGGCTTCGCCGATGGCGCAGTCCAAGGAATTTGTCGGCATGACCGCGCTGCAGGCAGCCGGCATGGTAGGCCTGATCTCCATCTTCAACGGCCTCGGACGCGTCTTCTGGGCCTGGGTTTCAGATTTCATTGGGCGCGCGCGGGTCTACTTCCTCCTCTTTGCCATCCAGGCGGTCGTTTTCTTCATGCTGCCCAGGATTCACGAAGCCACGCTGTTCAGCATCGCATTCGCCATCATCGGCCTCTGCTACGGTGGCGGATTCGGCACCATGCCATCGTTTACCGCCGACTTCTTCGGCGCCAAGTACATGGGCGGCATCTACGGTTGGGTGCTGCTGGCCTGGGGCGCAGCAGCCATTCCTTCACCCATCATGATCGCCAAACTGCACCAGTCCACCGGCGCTTTCTCGACCGCCGTTTATATCATCGCCGGCGTCATGGTTTGCTCGCTGGTCTTGCCGCTGGTTGCAAGAAGGCCAAATCGCGATGCCCAGACACTGCGTGTATCAGAAGGTGCGGTGCGCGCCAGCTAGCGTTAAACCTCAGAACCAAACTAAGAAGGCAGGCTGCAAAGCCTGCCTTCTTGATTTCCGAAAGAGTGAACAAGCCAGATTCGAAACACTCAATTGAAACTAAGTCTTTCAATTGGGGTCATGACAGCAACTTGTAGGCGAAAACAAAAACCCCGCTGCTCGTGCAGCGGGGAATACGTTTGCTATTGCCCTAAATTGATCACTTCTGACCCACAATGCCCGCACATTCCGCTCGACACCCGGTATGGGGACAAACCGTGCCACGGCGGGGCCGTGTGATCTAGCTTTCGGCCAATATATCCAACAATTTAGCGCCGTGCAAGCTGGAAAAAGAACACCTGCCGCAGCCGCTCTTCAGACCGCTTCAACCCATCCTTTTAGATCAAAGCAGGCCCTGAACTGACGCCATGTTCG
>DASUBD010000521.1:0-2714 GCA_035763445.1 Candidatus Angelobacter sp. | reverse complement strand
GCAGAAGCGCACAATGTCCCAGACAATCAGAAAGTATCCGGCCAGATCGAGTCTCTCAATCAGATTGAGTTCTTTTTCCAGCTGGCGTCGCGTGCGCTCATCCGGGACGCCGTAGCGTTCGCTTGCGCCTCTGGCCGTTTGCGCCCGAAGAAATTCAATCTGTGTGCCGCCATCCGGTACCGGATATTTAGGGAACTCATAGCCCAGTTTTTCCAGCGTGAACTCCAGGCGCTGTGAAAGCTCCCACGTATTCGCAATGGCTTCCGGGAGATCTGCAAAGAGTCTCTCCATCTGCTTTGGTGTGCATATGCGCCGCTCGGCGTTCCGCGTCAGCAGCCGGCCTGCGGTTTCAAGTTCTTTTTTGTGCTTAATGCAGGTAAACACATCCAGAATTTCCCGCTCCGGCGCCGTCGCATAGTGAACACCCTGGGTGGCCAGGATGGGCAGCTTCATCTCGCGCGCCAGTTGCAGGCAGGCGTGATTGCGCAACTCCTGCCTGCGTTCCAGATGCCGCTGCAACTCCACATAAACTTTGCCGCGCCCAAAAATTCCAACCAGCCGCTGCAGCAGCTTCCTGCCTGCTTCCATCCCACCCTGTTGCAGCGCCTGCGCCAGGGGCCCGTTTTCGTCTCCGGTAAGGCAAATCAATCCTTCCGCATGCTCTTCCAATTCCTTCAGGGTTGCCGCTGATTGCGTATGCTTGGGCACGCGCAGCTTGGTTTTGGTCACCAAACGGCACAGGTTCTGGTAGCCCTTGCGCGATTCGCAGAGCAGGGGATAGTTCGCCTGCGTAACTCGTGCCGCCGCTGCTGCCCGGCAAGCGTCAGTTTCTTTGTTCAACGCAATGTCTTCGCTCGACCATCCTTCATCAGGAAGCAGACCCAGGCAGCGCATTACCAGGCCCACCGGGCTCAGCGCGCTTTCATCTCTCTGGCATTTTGCATGTTCGTTGGTTCTCAGGCTGTCAAAGTTGCCGTCATTCTGTTCTCTCTGCGCGGACGCCTCATCCGTTACGGTGAGTTCCACTCCCACATGCGCGCGGACACCGGCCTTCTGCGCCGCCATGTGAAAACGTGGCGAGCCATAAAATCCATCGCGGTCCAGCAGCGCCATGGCGGGAAGTTCCGCAGACGACGCAATTGCCACCAGCGTTTCCGGAAGCGATGCTCCCTCCAGAAATGAAAATGCCGAGCGCGAATGAAGTTCAACGTACATAAAAACAGCTATTAGCCGTTAGCCATTAGCTTTGGCCATTGGCTTTTCGTATCTGCTCCTCTATCGCCAAGACAATCCGACGTGCGGGCTTGATCCACAAAATGGAAAACGCGACCCTTCCTCGTGGCCGCGCCGTGTACCTATAAGCGAATATTAAGCGAATATCATCAAAAAGTCAAGAATCTTGCGAAAAATCAGGGTTACAATCAGGCGAATGCCAAACCCTCGCCGCACCGAGCCACCGCCTCTTAAAGACCCGCTGGGTATTAAACCGCGCAAGGCCATCCCGCATGAGTTCGTGCTCGATGCTCTAGCCAAACTCACTCCGCGCACCAACCCCATGTTCGGCTGCCTGGCTGTTTATATAAAGGAGAAGATCGTCCTCATCCTGCGCGACAAACCTGCCAGCCCCGTCGATAATGGCGTCTGGCTCGCTACGACCGAGGAACATCACGATAGTCTGCGGCGCGACTTTCCCAACATGCGCTCTATCAAGCTTCTGGGCAAGAAAATTACCGGCTGGCAGGTGCTTCCGGTGGATGCCCCCGATTTTGAAGAAGCATCGCGCCTCGCCTGCGAGCTCATTCTTACTGGAGATCCTCGCATCGGCAAAGTCCCAGGCGAGCGCCGCCGCTTAGCCGCACAGAAACGCAAATCCCAGAACAAACGTAAGTCGTCCAGGTCCGGCCGCTGAACCTCACGTTCGGCAACAACTCCAATTATCTTGAAACCCATTGCAGTCCAACTCTCCTCAAATGAGTAGCAGAGGCGCCCTCGCCTGTGGTCTTGCTATGGGATTCGTGTAACGCATTGCCCCTTCTGACACGCCATCCCGAACCCGCGCAAGGGTTCGTCTGCTGGTAGTCACCTGAGCTGTTCTCGCGCGGGTGAGGGACCTGCTCCGCTGCCGAGTTGCGGAAGCCCAGAAAAGCCATGAAATCAGCATTAGGTTTTGCCCGGCGTAAATCAGTTTGATCAGCGTTGATCAGCGGTAAGCTTTCTGCGGCGATCCGAACACTTCTTTGATCTCCTTCGGGTTCACCGCCTCACTGGCAAAAGTAAATGTCCCTTTCTCCCGCATCTCTCTTGCGCCGCGCAGGAATGCACCCAGCGCGGTCCGTTGCAGAGCACTGCCTACGCTGATCCGCCTGGCTCCCATGCTCGAGAGTTCATCCAGAGTCAGCAGCACACCTTGCAAGCCCATCAGCACGTTCACCGGACGGTCCACTGCACTCAGCACCGCAGCGATGTTTTCTTTGCTGCGCAGTCCCGGCGCATACAAAACGTCCGCGCCCGCTTCCTGATAGGCCTGCAGGCGCTTGATGGTGTCCTTCAAGTCAGGGCGGCCGTGCAGATAATTTTCCGCTCGCGCGGTGAGTGTGAAAGTAAAGGGAAGTGAACGCGCCGCCGCTACCGCCGCCCGCACACGGTCCACCGCCTGCGCGAATTCATAGATCGGCTGCTCCGGTCGGCCGGTGGAGTCTTCAATGGAGCCACCC
>DASUBD010000520.1:0-2098 GCA_035763445.1 Candidatus Angelobacter sp. | reverse complement strand
TGGCAAAGAGCAGGAAGTAGACGCGAGCGCGGCCAATGAAATCTGAAACCCAGGCCCAAAAGACGCGTCCCAGGCCGTTGAAGATGGAGATCAGGCCTACCATGCCGGCTGCCTGCAACGCGGTCATGCCGACAAATTCTTTGGACTGCGCCATCGGAGAAGCCTGGCTGATGATCATGATGCCGGCGGAAACGTTGAGGAACAACATCGCCCACAGCAGATAGAACTGCCAGGTGCCGGCAGCTTCACGCACAGTGAAGTTGTATGCGCTTGCGGCTTTCGCAACTGAACCTTTTGGTGTCCAGCCGGGTAAAGTCCAGCCCTGCGGAGGATTGGCGTAAAATTGGGCGGCAATCACCACTACGATCAGATAAACGATGCCGAAAGCCGCAAAAGTATAGCCGACGCTGTGAGCGACGATCATAGGGGCTGCTATAGGAGCCATCACAAGCGCGCCTGCTCCATATCCGCAAACTGCTACGCCGGTCATAAGCCCTCTTTTGTCAGGAAACCATTTGACGAGGGTTGCGACTGGCGTAATGTAGCCCATGCCCATTCCCAGTCCGCTCAGGACGCCGTATCCCGCATAAATGGTACCGAGGGAATGATGTGCGGAGCCGTAGCCGGCCAACAGATAACCGGCGCCATACAAGATGCCGGCAACCGTGGCGACCTTGCGTGGGCCTACGCGGTCCTGCCAAAGTCCGCCAATCACCGTCCCGACGCCCAGAAACAGGATGGCCAGTGTAAAGTTCAGTTGGACGGAAGTTTCCGACCAGTGTTCAGTTTTCATCAAGGGGATCTTGAACACACTCCATCCGTAAGCAGCGCCTAGGCAGAGTTGCATACAGACTGCCGCTACTGCGATCCCCCAACGGTTGGGAAGACGATCTGAAGCCATAAATTTCACCTCTTCAAAAGTGGCATTAATTTTTCGTTCTTTTCTTCACAGCAGGACCAGGCAGCAGGAACGTGTCCCTGGCGATCTCCCAAGCCCGGCTCCAGCCCCGGTCCAGAGCTGGAAACCAAGCTGTACTCGTTCTCTTACGCGCCGATGGTTTGCGCTTCTCTTTCTGGTACGGTCAGGCAGTTCGCGCCTACTATCTCCACCGTCGCGTTATAGTCAGGCACTCCGCTGGGGTCCAGCCGCCCCGCCGGGACTAACACGTTGATCTCCGGCCAGTGCGCCTGCAACGATCCCGGCTTTACGCGATCCGTCTTCACCCGGCCGCGGAACTCGCCCAGTTCATTGCGAAGAGTGATGGCGTCGCCTTCTTTCAGCCCCAGTCGTTCCACGTCCTCACGCGCCATCAGCACATCGTCGCGACGCGCCCCGGTGATGGGGTCCACTTCCGCATTGATAATGCTGTTGAACTGCTTTCCTCTGCGTGTGGCCAGCAGGAAGCGTCCGGCAGGCACCTTCTCCTCGGGCAATTCGACGGCGCTGAAATGTCCCTTTCCATCCGGTGTCAAACAACGGTCCACCAGCAGTCTTGGGCCGCCGTACTGGAAGTTGTCGCCCTTCTTTTTCAGGGCAGCTATTCCTTTATACGTAGGACAGACGCGATCTATCTCATTGCGGATGTCCCCCGTGTCTTTCCAGGGGAAGGCAGCTTTGGCCCGAACCGGATCCAGCTTCTCCGCCAGGAGTACCGGGATCTCCCATTCGTCCTTTGCTTCAGGGATATCCGGCCCCCCCGGAATCTGCGGACTGAAAATGATGCGCCGCTCCGTGCTGGTTTCCGTGCCTCCGCCGCGCTGCTCATAGCGGGTCTTCGCCGGCAGCAGGACCACAGTATCCGCAGGGTCAACCAGCATTGTCGGATTGGTGACAATGTCCTGATGAACGCGAAGCTTAATCCGACCCAGCGCGCGTTCAACCAAGTCGGGCTCAGGCAGCGTCTGCTTGAAGTTGCCGCCACTTTGCCAGAGCACGTCGATCTCGCCCCGCTCGGCAGCCAGCACCATGTGTGCGGCGCTCAGCCCCTTAGAGGTGGGTGGAGTAAAGCCCCACATGCTTGGCTCGGCAAATTTGTGGGCATTGGCTTCATTCACCGGAAAGCCCATCACGTACGCGCCGGGCATTCCGCCCATCTCC
>DASUBD010000519.1:0-4746 GCA_035763445.1 Candidatus Angelobacter sp. | reverse complement strand
TTTGATACTCATTGCCGCACGCTGCAGATCCCCTACCGGTACATTTGCGTGCTCGCGGTGACACTGCAGGCACCAGCCCATCGTTAACGGGGCAAACTGAGTCACCCGGGTCATGGACTCCACCGGCCCGTGACATTTCTGACACGCAACTCCGGATAGAACATGTTGGCTGTGATTGAAGTAGACAAAGTCCGGAAGATTATGGATCTTTACCCAGCGGATGGGCCGCTGCTGCTGAACGTATTCCTTGAGTTTTTCAATTTCAACCGTCTGCTTCTCGAGCAGAGTGTGGCAGTTCATGCAGACACTGGTAGGCGGAATTCCCGCGTGCCTGCTGGTTCGCGCAGCGTAGTGGCAATAGAGACAAGGAATCCTGTTGTCGCCGGAGTGGACCTTATGCGGAAACGCAATGGGTTGTGCCGGACTGTAGCCCTGATGGATGCCGATCCTCGACATTTCCCATGAGCCTCCGCCCGCTGCGACAGTAAGGCCGATTATCCCCAGCACCACAGCTTTGAATCGCACAGGACTAATCCTCCTCGGGCCACAGCCAGGCGGCAGGATTGTGCTTCCTCAACCAGGGCTGAAGGGCACGGCCGGGCAGCGCGATGCAGTATCCTGTCCAACTCACGCAACGACGAAGCACGGCAACAACAAAAATACTTAAACGGCTCAGCGGAAATAACGCCATGGTTGCAAAAGCAGAGAAGACATGCAGACGTACAAGCCAGGGCATCTGCAAAACGAGGTCCGAGGACGGCCGTCCATGCAGAAAAGAGGATAGGTACGGACTCAAAATCAATGCACCCCACGAGGATGCCCAGCGGTCGAAAATCGCCATCGCCAGGCCAGATGCCAGGCCAACGAAGAGCACGGTCAAAAAAGCTGCATCGCACAAGTCCGGCAAAAGAGATTTATTGTTCGTCTGCAGATGGCTTCGCAATAAGACCACAAGCGCGCCAAGTGAGACTGCTGCCGTGATGAAGAGCACTGACTCAAGCGCATACAGCCGAACCGGCCGACTGTTCCAATTCAATACCGCAGTCGGGGACGCGAGCATGACAAAATGCCACGAAACCAGGAGGATGACACTTGCGCGCCATACAACATTGCCGCGAAATATCTTACGAGCTGTGGTCATTTCCATTGATTCCGCGGAGAGCTGGCGCACAAGGAAATACCTCAGCAGAATGCCGACGATGAGAAGGCCCAACGCAACATAGGGCCATGCTCCGAAAAGAGGATTGAGCTTCACTGTTGCCCTCCCGGTTGCACCTGCCGTACGGAGGCAGCTCCGGCATGTGCGTATTTGCTGGATGACCTCTTCAAGGCTGGCTTTCTACCGGAGAGAGCAGAAGCCTGCCCTGCGTGCCACAAGAGAGACTTGAGCGCAAACGATTCGTTCGTACTTAGGTAATGGTCTGCAGGTCCTGCGGTGCGCCAGCGGAAGCAGGGAGCCCGGAGAAACTCGGTAAGTGCCTTGTCCTGAAATCGTGCGTAGCTTCGAGTAAGATCGCCGCCCAGGCTTCCTCCCCTCAGCCCGTCCCCCGCCAGGAAGTGACAGGTGACGCAAGCCTGCGCTCCATAGCTGAAATGTCGGCGACCGTAAAAAAGATCTCGGCCATTCTCAATATCCCGGGGGGTTGCCGTCGCAGCGTTGCGTTCATCGGCGGGCTTGATATCAGGACCTCCAATCGAGAGATATTGCAGAATGTCATTGATCTGTTTTTCGGAAAGATCTACCCAGTCCGGCATGCGCTGCTGCTTGAATTGCGAAAACAAGGCTGTCGCAGTGGGATCTCCTGATTTGATCACCACAGAAGAAGCATGAATGAACTTGAGGAGCCATTCATGCTTGCGCCGTTCCGTTACGCCCTTCAGGTCTGGCCCGACCTTGATGCCCTTGCCATAGGTATGGCACGCGGTGCAGCGTTTGCTGAAGATCGCCGCTGCTTCGCGTGAAAATGTGGGACCTCCTGAGTCGGAGTCACCCTCAGCCTGCAATCCATGCGCAAAAACAGACAAGAGAAGCAGGCAAAAAAAGAGGAAAGTCACTCGACGGTGACCATGCCCTGAAACTGCGCGCAATGCCATCAAAGCTCCTGACGTCCTCTCTTGGCCCGCTCCCCAGAAATCTTCCTATGCAAAAAGAAAAGGCCCAGAGCTGATGGACTCTGGGCCAAATCTCTTGCCGGGGGTGGGGCAGAAATCGGGGCCGCGTTTTATGCAAATAAGTTACTGCCAAACAAAACGGCTCAGAGATCATGATCTCTGAGCCGAGATTTCTTCGAGCCGGCAAAGAATGCGCGCCGGGAACAAAAACTGAGGCTCACTTACAACCTAACAATGACGGACAGCGTTTATAGTAGAAAAAAGCATGATTGTCAACACTTCCTTTGCACATGCTGGAATGAGCACGGGACTTTGTCCGCTTTATTGGAGCCAATTTATTGGTTAAACGCACCCGCGAGCCCAAACCTGGTGGTAAAGATGTGAAAGTGACCTTTTGGCATGAAGTGCCGGCAAGCGTCCGTAAAGCCGGGCCAGAAATCGCGGTGCTTCCGTCACTGGTTTATGTATGCCTATTGTTGCCTCAATGCAGGCATTGGCAAAGGAATGCTATAGGTTTTTGCGCCTACGCCTACTCCTCCCTGGCAAGTATTGGGCGGGGTGGTGCAGACGTTCCTGGTGGATGGGCACTCGGCCGCCCAGAACATGTAACCCAGCATGCCAGAGCTTGTACCCGCACCGTTGGGCGCAACCGTTTGCACGAAACTTCCAGTTGAATCTTCAAGCGACGAACTGAAATTTGTACACTCGGGAATCGGATTGTGTCCGTCCGTAATGAATAAGCTGCCGGTAAACTTGGCCGGCGCCAACGGCAAAATGGGTGGAGCAAAATTCGATTTGCCATCCACATGTTCCTGCCAATTACTCTCGGCAGACGACGCACTGGTGGGCTGTTTGCTTGGCACCAGGGCATTGGCGTAGTCGAGCACCGGGTTCGTTGTAGTTAGCCAGTCGCTGGTGGCTTTGCGGTCCAGGTCAATCAGGAAACGGTCGCCCGCTCCCACGTCGATGGTCAAACGCGCAGCGGCGTTCGCTCCGGTCGCATCATAGGGCAACTGCGAACGATAGGCATTGATGAATGATTGCATCCCCGCCAGGTTGGGCGAGGTGTTTTCTTCGTAATCAATTTCTATGCCCACGCCCAGGCTTTTGGCCACCGTAGCGGCATTCAAGCCCAATTGCGTTGGGTTGGTCGATAGTGCTGTGTCCCAGTTGGTCACAAAAGTAATCCCGCCAATGGCCAGCATCACTCGGATATTGTGGCTTGTGAAATAGCTGACGATTTGCTGATTCATCCCTATCGGCACGCCATTCACGGTTTGAGCGTCGTTCGTTTGATTGAGCAGCTTCAGCGGATCAACAAATGACAGCACCACCAGATTCACTGAAGGTACGCCGTCTCCACGGTCAATCAGCCAGTGATTCTTGGCATCGAAATCAGTGATGTTGCGCACCGTGCCCCAGGTGCAGGCATCATTGCTGCAATGCCACGCGCCATAAATCTGAATGGGTGTGGCCACTGCAGCGGTGCTGATAAGAACTAATGACAACAAGAGTGAGAATCGTTTCTTTGTGAGAACAGGCAGTACACACTGCATAGCGGGGACTCCTTTCGTGCGGAACACCTCAGTGTGAGCTGGCCTTTCCCCATTTACGCCAAAGGATTGGCCAGGGTTGGAAAATTCGAGCGAGGCGGGAGCATTGACTCGTTGTTGCTTGTTTATCTTTCTTTTTCCTCCAGAAATCGCCAGGGCTGAATTCATTAGCCAATTGCGAACTGACGGACTGAACCAACATCAATCTGCTTCGTTGAGTAAAATCCCCATTCACTCCACAACCACTGACTTGGACAAATGCCGCGGCCGGTCGACATCACGCCCACAGAGAACGGCAATGTGGTACGCCAGAAGTTGCAGGGGAATAACCTCCACAATGGGCTGCAACAGTACCGGAATCTCGGGTATACGCAGTACAGAAGGCGCAATCTTTTCTATCTCCGTATCAGAAGACGTGACGATTGAGACAACCGGAATTTCACGCTCCACAAACTCCCGGATATTGGAGACTGTGCGCTCATAACGTACGGTTGATTCCACATCGGATTCATCCTGTGCCGCCAGGACCACAACCGGCATTTCATCGCTAACCAGGGCTGTTGGGCCGTGCTTGAGTTCACCCGTCGGATACCCCTCCGCGTGGATGTACGAAACTTCTTTTAGCTTTAATGCCCCTTCGAGTGCAATCGGATAATCAATATCTCTTCCGACAAAAATGAAGTCCTTTGATTTGTAAAGCTGGTCGGCATACGTGCGGCACACCTCATCCGTTGCCAGCGCTTCTTCAATCCACTCGGGGATCTCGTGCAGACTCTCCAACGCTTGCCGCCCCGCGCTGGTAAGAGTTCCCCGGAATTGTCCAAAGTACGCCGCCAGCAGAAACATGGCAGTCAACTGGGCCGTGAAGCTCTTGGTGGCGGCAATCGAAACTTCTTCTCCCGCATGGGTCAGAAGTGTGGCGTCCGCCATTTGGGTCAAGGGCGTTTCAGGAACGTTGCAGATGGCGAGTGACGTTGCTCCCTTCCGGCGCGCCACCTGCAGTGCTGTAACCGTGTCAATCGTGGTCCCCGACTGTGAGAGAAACACCGTCAATTCCTGCTGCCCAACCAGGGGGTCGCGA
>DASUBD010000518.1:0-4413 GCA_035763445.1 Candidatus Angelobacter sp. | reverse complement strand
GACACCCGACTGGTCTGCACTCCTCGCAGACGAGCGCAAAAGCGATCCTGCGGCCGCAGACAAAGCAATAGCAACACTGAACCAGCTTCGCTTCAACGCCACTCTGGGCTCCGATGGCAAGGTTCGTCTCACCCACAATAATCTTAATTCCGACAATCAGGCCATGGTGGCTGCGCTCAACCAGATCTTTGCTGGCATGGAGCAGATGACTTCGGGGTTTTTTGATAAATGGAAGCTCTTCATGATGAGTCCGCCATTCCCGAGCATCGAGAGCCAATATCAACTGGAAAACCTGGGCCCACAATACCGGCTGAGCTACAAAGAAGACAACGCTGATGTGGTTACGACCATGGAACCAGATTTTTCCATCAATCAACTGAAGGTCACCACACCTGAGTTCAACAGCGCCATCTGGCCGAAGTTCACGCCAACCGCCAAAGGCCTTCTTTTCACGTCATACGAGGCGACATATTTCTCCAACAAGCCTGACGAGAGCACGAAGTTGAAAGTGGCCATCGCGTACCAGGAGGTCTCCGGCCTTGAGTTGGTACAGGCGCTCGATTTGCGTGGCAGCTACGGTGGCAGCCCCTTCTCAGTGAAGCTCACGTTTTCTGATTGCACGGTGAAAAGGCACTAAGCACTTGCTCGCTCGGCTGCATGCAGCGAACTGAGGTAGTTTGTGGAAGGGCAAAGCCGAAAACAGATGTTATAATGACCAGGTTGACCGCTGATTGCCCCTCTTCTAAGGTGGTCATCCTTCCGTCGGGACGTGGCTCAGCCTGGTAGAGCACTCGCTTGGGGTGCGAGGGGTCGGCAGTTCAAATCTGCCCGTCCCGACCATTTCAAATTTGGCCCATGATTTCAAGGTCTTGCAAGCATACCCATCCCCACCTTTTGAACTGATCTTCAGCGATTAAGCCGACCACACATCCACGATGCCAAATTTCGCTCTGGCCCATGGCATTGGTGCAAGGCTGAATCCGAGCATAACAAGCACAACAATGACAACCGCATATCGCAACGCAAGCAGAGGAGCAGGAGTTCCCGCACGGAGGCTGACAGGGGTAAACTTAGGTTCCTGGTATCGGGATTGCCAGCCCCATGGCGGCGTGGATTTGTGTCTGGTTGATTTCTCAGTGTCTCCGCTCCAGCGCATCCTTTGTGGCTGCCAGCGACTTTTTCAATGCGGACGCTGACCGGCCCACTGCTGCTCGGCGGATAAAGGAGCCCTTGAACCCCGTGAGACCCTCCTGTTCTGATCCCATCACTTTGATAAGGTAAAAGCCTTGCTGTGCGGGCCTGGATCTGTCCAGAATACAGAAGGTGAGATCAAGCGCTGTTTGAAAGTAGTGGCTCGCGTAGAGTTGTTTTTCGGCAATGGCGTACGCAAGATCGCCGCCGGTTTGGCCGCGCAGGGTGACAACGTGCACGATGCGCAGGGTCGGCTTCAATCCAAATTTGACTTTGGCCCAGTAAAAACTGTCGCCGACGTTAGCCGGTCTCTGCCCAGGATAGCTGAGCAGGTAGTTGTACAGCGCCGGTAGGTACTCCGGCAGCGCCTTCGAGTAACTGAGAATATAGCGGAATTGTCCGGCAACATCCGTGGGATGCTTCTTATCGTTGTAAATTCCCAGCGCCCGGTCGCCTTCCTGCTGGTACGCGCTCAGGCGCTTGATCGCGGTTTGTTGCAGCATCTGGTTGATCTGGTCGGCAGCATTCGGGGCGGACCAGTCGATGAGCTGGTTGATGTTCTTCATGGAGCTTTCCGGCATTTGCACGTCGCAATTGCGAGGCTTACATTTTTTCAGCGATTCAATGTCTGCACTCTCAAAGGTGAAGCCGTTCAGGTCGGCGATTCGAGGAGGGGAGCTGAAAGCTGCCATGGCGACATTGCCGGGTTGCTTTCTGAGGCGGTCGAAGTCCGATGCCAGGCCGATGTAGGCGTCCGGTGCGGCGTTAATGTAAACCGCTCCGAAAACAAATATCTCATCAGGAGTGCGGGAGCGAAGCGTCTTGACAACGGCTTGCCCGCCACGAATGGCCGCGATCTCATCGTTGGCGAGGCCGATATAGTTTTTGAAATACCCGATGACACCAGATTTCTGCTGGGCCCAACACTGTGCAGAGCCGAGTACCAGCGCTACTACGAAACTAGCGATGATTCTTCCCACTCACAACCTCATTCACGAACACCCGCAAGCAATAGCGCGAGCCAAAAACGCATACGTCACCTCGCTTCAAGTGGTTGGGTGATGTCCCTATGGATTCACGCCTAGACAGTAATGCCGGGTGACGTTCTCCGCAGTGACTGTGGTCACTCGGCGGCGCTATCGGCCTCAACTGTTGATAAATCGCCATTTCATCAATTACAGGCACATGGCGGACGCGAATGCTGCCGGAGCGGTCTGCTGCGGAAAAGTTCGAAAATCGCCCGCTAAGGCCGACGATTGTTTTCTGTGCAGAAACAATTCTGTCCTACTGAGGTTGCTTCGTGGCGACCGCGAGCACCCCAGGACTTCGAGCAAGAGCGAAGCGAATGCGCCTACGAAAACCTTTGCGAAGGGACTTGCGCTTAGCCATTAGATCATTTCGCAAGCTGTACAGCGTGTGTGAAAATATAAGGCCCTTCCTCCTGATCCCCGTATGAAGCCGAATGGCGGTCCGGCCTTCATCAAGCAGGCCCTGCGTCTTTACGCCGCGGTTTTCATGGTCCGTACTTCTCCACCTTCCAGGACTCCGTGCACGAACTGATGATGTTCGGGAGCGGGGAACCCGGCCTGGCCGAAGGTACTGCGGATCATCCGGTTGGTATCGAAATAAACCTGCCAGTAGTGCTGGTTGGCACAGAACGGGCGCACAATCAGCACCGGGCCGGCGAGGGTGAACTCGAAGATCTCAATAATGGGAGATGGGACAGCAAGCACGTTGGGAATGGGGGCAATGCCTTTCTTCAAGAGTGCGATAGCCTCCAGCGGATTAACCTCATGCGCGAGTTGCACGGTCAGGTCCACCCGGCGATAGTCATTGCGCGTGTAGTTCTGAATGGTGTCGCTGAAGATTTTTGCATTGCCGACAATCGCCATGACGTTTGCGGGCGTGGTGAGCCTTGTGGTGAACAGACCAATCTCTTCGACCGTGCCGATCACTCCTCCCACTTCAACGAAATCTGCAACCTTGAAAGGCCGCAACACCAACAGGAACAGGCCGGCAGCAAAATTCGCCAGAAGCCCGCTCCAGGCGGCGCCAATGGCGAGGCCAACGCCAACCAGCAGGGCGGCGAAGGAAGCGGTCTGCACGCCGAAATAGCCGAGCAAGGCGACAACCAGAATGATGTTCAGCAGGATCCCTGCTGCTGATTGAATGTAGTTGACAAGAGTGCGGTCGAAGCTCTGCCGGTCAAGCGCCCGGCCCAGCAGCTTGAGGCCGAATTTGATCAGCCAGCGACCAACAAACCAGAGAACGATTGCTCCCAGGACCTTCAGGGCGAATGCGGTGAGGAGCGGAAGCCATGTTTGTGCTGCAGTCATGACGAACCTCCACGGCCGGAGCGCGGATTTGTATTTCCTCGCGGCGGCCCAAAGTGTCTCAAGTTAATGCTAGTCAGGGTGGCAGGATGTCTGAACTGATTGAATTGCCAGTAGGAGTAGCCAGCAATCAGCAACTACCAATTAGTACCGGGAGTTCAAAACGCGATTTAAGAAAGCGATCTGGCTGAGTTTCTGCCACCGGCCACGCACGGGCAAGGCGCAGCGCGTCATTCTCTCTGTGAGGGAATCCCTCGCGGTGCCCGGAGATTCACCCTGGGCGAATCGGCTCCGCTCACGAAAACAAAATGGCTCAAGATTTGCCGCAGTTTGCTGATCGTCTGGACTAAATCCTGCTTCAGCAGTTCAAATCTGCCCGCCCCGACCATTCAAATTCAGTGCCAATCCACAGCGGCCCAGCCCGCAAGCCCGACCGCTTTGTCTTATCCAAGCGGCTGCCTCATGGCATGACCGGCAGCACGATATGCGATGCCATGCCTGACGAGCAGTACACGCGCTGGGTTGCAGTCACGTAATCGGCAGTAGTCGCCTGGTAAATGCTGGGAACGAACTTCTGCGGGTTGCGATCAATCACCGGAAACCATGTGGACTGTACCTGCACCATGATGCGGTGTCCTTTAAGGAAGACATGGTCGTGATCGCGCAACGGGATTTGCCATTCCTCCGGCTGATTCGGCCGGAGCGGCTGCGGATGCTCATAGCTCTTGTTGTAGCGCCCGCGCCGAACTTCCATGGCGATAGGGAGTTCATATCCATTCAATGACTGTGCGTACTCGCCCGGCTTCGGGCCTGCATCGGCATCCCATGTGTTCTTCTGCGCATTTTCCGGATACACGTCAATCAGCTTGACGATGAAATCGCTGTCCGT
>DASUBD010000517.1:0-2971 GCA_035763445.1 Candidatus Angelobacter sp. | reverse complement strand
GATTCTCTTCTGCTCGTCTTTAAACAATGAGCGGAGCGAGTATTGCATTTCTCCGAAATATTTATCGAGAATCCGCAGTACTTCGGGGAAATCGCCTGCGGTGAAAGAGGCAATGGCTTCCCCGGCCAGCGCAACATATTCCTCCTCACCATCGGAATCGCGCACTCCGGCATGCAGCATCTGGTCTCCCATATGGATTCCGGCGAACGTGAGCTGCCGTGTTTCCCGCGTGATCTTGGAACTGATGCGCGCCCGTCCTATCCCCAGCCTGGCCACTCCGGACTCCAGTCTGCGGTAGTCACGCGTAGAAATGTCATAGCAGAACTTTGGCGTTTCGTGGCGGCCGTCAAACATGGCGCTGATGGCGAAATGGGCGCCTACCTTGCACAAATCCACGACGGCGGGTTTTACAAATTTTTCGTAAACTCGCGCGCCGTCGCCATTTTCAGGAATGTTACTGTGGGCACGGGAGAGGATCTTCAGAAACTCGGCTTCAAGTTGTTCACCTGAAGTCTCTTCCGCAAGCTGAATGACACGGCCGGCATACTGCAGCACCTGCACGGTTTCAATACCGCTGATTTCATCAAAGAACCAGCCACAGCTCGTGTACATGAGCATGGCATGGCGCTGCATCTCCAGCAATTGCAGAGCACAACTTGTCTCCTCCGGACGCAGCTGCCGTCTTGAATGTTTTTCAAAAAAGATCCACAGGTTCTCCGGCGAGCGGTCCAGGATCACATTGATGTAGTCGTTGCGCGCGTCCCATGGTTTATGCAGCAACTCCGCGCCTTTACTTTCAAAAATGGCTGCAGCGCGGTCGCGGAGAAAATCCAGTGCATCACGCAAAGGACCACGCCATTCCTGGTTCCAGCCCGCCCTTCCGGAATTGCAACCGCAGTTGCCGCGCCAGCGCTCCACGCCGTGATAGCAACTCCATGAGCTGGCAGGGACAATTTGTACCTCCACTTCCGGAGGATGCTTGCTCAGGAACTCTCCATAATTAGAAAGCCGGATACCTATCTCAGATTGAATTCGTTCCAGCGCTGATGCCAAAGCCATATCACCGTATCTGTGGTGATGGCCGTAGGTTTCACCGTCTGTGGCGATGTGCATGAGCTGCGGCCAGGAGCGTTTCTCAGAGAATCCACTCTTGAGCCGCTCGGCGAACATGTCTCCGTTATCAAGAAGCTTCTCAAAGGCTACGGCCTGAGAAATGGGCCCGTCATAAAAGAAAAGAGAGATCCTGTTGCCGGAGGGAAGCTTGCAGAGATAGGCGCGAGTGGGATCGATGCGGCCTCCGCTTACATCCTTCCAACTCCTGCCGCCGATTTTTCGGACTTTGGCTGCCTGGCGCGGCGCCAATACCGTAAATGCGAGGCCATGTTGCGCCAGTACTTCCAGTGTAGGTACGTCCACCGCTGATTCCGGCAACCACATTCCTTCCGGTACACGGCCAAAGCGGCGTTGAAAATCGCGAATGCCCCAGAGCACCTGGGTGTATTTGTCGTGCTCGTTGGCCAGCGGCAGGATCATATGGTTGTAAGCCTGCGCCATGGCTGACCCATGTCCAGAAAAACGCTTGCGGCTCTCCCGGTCAGAGTCGATGATCCTTTCATAAGTGTCGAGTGCGTTTTCCTCCATCCATGAGAGCAGGGTCGGCCCAAAGTTGAAGCTGATACAGGAGTAGTTGTTTACGATCTGGCTGATGTGACCCCTGCCGTCAAGCACCCGCGAAGCAGCATTCGGCGCATAACATTCGGCATTGATCCGCTCATTCCAGTCGTGGTACGGGTAGGCCGATTCCTGAAGCTCTACCGCCTCCAGCCAGGGATTTTCCCGCGGTGGTTGGTAGAAGTGGGCGTGTATACAGATGTAGCGCTCCATTTGAAAGGGACCCCGGGCTGCGTGGGAGGGAGGCAGCCGCATCTTTGGATGTACATTGCTGCAGCAGTGGTGCCTGAATGCCAAAATTTAGGGCTGAAGAGGAAAACCGGGCCGCTTAGAATGTGGATTTACGACAAAACCCATGCAGAAACCCGAATCAGACCGCTTGCTGGAATTGATTTCCAACCCTCCGCCATGCAGCAAAATTGAGGAGCAATAAAGTTCGGGGTAGACCTTTCTTTCAATGTTCGGAGCTTACGACTGACTTCGGCCGAGCGAGTGCTGGAGGTGGAGCGTGCTTTGCGATTAGTGTCAGTTTTGCGGAAAGCGGAGCACCTTGAATAAAGATTGAGTCTATCCAAGGCGCTCACCCCATCGAGGAGATTACACCAACTCCCTTACCTTATCTGAAATCTGTGTAGCCACAATCTTGTCGCGGTTGGGTTCGCCGCGTACAAGAGATTCCGCAAACTTGCTCGCCTGCTCCAGGGTAACTTTGGCCGGCATCGGCGCTTCAAACGGATCAACCACGGCCTCAATCACCACCGGCCCGCTCACATTGGCAGCCAGTGCGCGATCAAGAATCGCTCCGCAATCCTTAGGATCATCGATGCGGAACCCAGCCGCCCCGCAGGCTTCCGCGAATTTAACAAAGTCGATTGGTTGCAGATCCACACCGAATTCCGGATTACCCAGGAACACCATCTGCTCCCATTTGATCTGTCCCAGCGTGTTGTTCTTGATCACACAGACCACGATCGGCAGTTTGTATTTGACTGCCGTGACCAGTTCGCCCATCAGCATGGTGAATCCGCCATCACCAATGAATGCGACGCATTGCCGATTGGGATAGGCAAGCTGTGCCGCAATGGTGTAAGGCAGTCCCGGGGCCATGGTTGCCAGCGTACCGGAGCAGGAATACAGCTGGCCGCGCTTGGCCTTGATATGCCGCGCCCACCACGTGGTGATGGTGCCGCTATCTGAGCTGACAATGGCGTTATCACGCAGACGCTTACCCAATTCATGTGCAATCACCTGCGGCTTCATCGGCTTGTCAGGATGCGTGGCGCGCTTGGACATCAGTTCC